>CANJKA010000027.1 GCA_947474675.1 Flavobacteriales bacterium | reverse complement strand
GTTTTTTTCGACAATAAAGCATCGAATTCATCCATTATTAATTCCCCTTTTTTATTAATTGGTGCCACTTTTAAAATACATCCTTTCCGTTCACAAAGCATTTGCCAAGGAACAATGTTTGAATGATGTTCCATTGCTGTGATTAAGATTTCATCACCTGGTGAAAGTAATTCACCATAAGAAAAAGCCACTAAATTGATACTATCTGTTGTTCCTTTCGTGAAAATAATTTCTTCTGATTTTTCAGCATTTAGATAGTTCTGAATAGTTCTTCTTGCTTCTTCATATCCATTAGTTGCTTGCTGACTCATGTAATGAACACCTCTATGAATGTTGGCATTGTCTTTTGCATAATAATGATTGATAGCATCTAAAACCATTTGAGGTTTTTGAGACGTAGCTCCGTTGTCAAAGTAAATTAAATTTTTACCATAAATCAACTGGCGAAGTGCCGGAAATTGCTCTCGAATTTCACGCACATTGAACTTTTTTTTATTTCCTTCTATCATAGCAATTGCAAAGATACAAATCCTTATTTTGAATCCTTCTAAATTAAGAATAAATTTACGAGAATTTTAGAATAAAAGACAATTACATCTGCTTACTATTAGAAATCTTAAGATAATTTGTTTTGATTCTACTAAATTAATTAAATTTAATAGCTTTAACTGGATTTACACGAGTAATGACAAAACTAGGTACAACAAGAGCTAACACACAAATTACAAGTGTTCCAATATTCAAAACAAGCCAATGCATGAATGAAAGTTCAATTGGGACTTTACTTAAATAATAGACTTCAGGATTTAAAGTCATAATTCCGAAATGACTTTGAATGAAGCAGAAAGAAAGAGCGACAATATTTCCAAGAATCATTCCTTTTCCAATTAAATAAGCACCTTGAATTAAAAATATTTTTCGAATACTCCAATTAGTTGCTCCCATTGATTTCATCATTCCAATAAAATTGGTTCGAACTAAGATTAACACTAATAAAGCAGACCCCATATTTATGATTCCTATTACAATCATTAAAATTAAAATAATGTAAACGTTTAAATCTAAAAACCCCAACCACACAAAGATGTCTGCTTGGTTTTCCATAATACTAGTTACTTTTAATTCTTCTAAATTTTCAGTAGGAATAAATTCTATTTTTTTCTTAATACTATTGATTGTTTTATCGAGGTCGTCCCAGTTTTTGACAGTTACTTCAAAACCACTGACATAGTTTTGAAAACTTCCTTTCCCATCTTTTTGAACAAACTCTAGTGTTTTATTCGGACAGGTTAATGCATATTTTGTCCCTTTTTTATTGAGGTATTTTCGTTGAATTTCGCCATCTGAATTAAGATTGAATTCACAAATACTTTGTTTTTCTCCAGTTATTTTTATTGATAAGTAGGCTGTGTCAGGTATGCTAGTTACTTCATTTTTACCATTAATATCGACTATGAAATCTGAAGCGATAAGACGAATAACTGTATCTTTTACTGGACAAAAAGAAAGTCCTCTTGCTGTTTGATAGCCATTGCCCCAATCATATCTATAATTTTCATTTCCTCCGGTTATATTTCCTCTAAATACTAGATATCCTTTATTTAAAGTGTCATCAAGTGTAATTGAAGCTTGAATTCCCCAATCATTTAATTTTTGAACATTTTTTATATCACCAATTACAATTTTTTTATCAAATTCTTCTAGCCCAGTTTCGTAAATACCAACAACTTTAAACATTCTTTTTACTGGTTGTTTCTTTACGAAAAAAGCACGAATTTCATCCCCAACTTTATAATTTAAATCACGAGCAATTCTTGTTGATATTAGTAAATCATTTGAAACTTCTTCCTCATTATAAATAGGCAATTTACCTTTTACGAGATGTTCTTTAAAAAATGACCAATCAAAATTTTCACCGACTCCTTTGATGATTGCACCTTGAATTTCTTGTTGAGTTTTAGAGGTGTCTTTTCCGTTTGAAAGAGTGTACTTGATTTCTTTTTTATCGGATTGAAATAAAACAGGTTTATATGCAACGTATTGCACATGAGCTACCCCATTCATTTTTTTCAAATTTGGATAAAAGGATTGATTTTTGTATATTGGATCACATTCGTAAACACTGCTTTCACTTGTGTTCATGATAAATGCATGCGAACCGAAACCGGAAACTTTTTGACGTACTTCATGTTGAAAACCAGTTACTACCGCAATTGTAATTAAGTTAACAACAACTGCTAGTGCAATACTTAGTAAAGAAATACGTACAATAGGTCGGGAAACTTTAGTACCTTCGGCCTCATTTTTGAGAATACGCTTTGATATGAAATATTCAAATGACAATAAACAACTTTTTAGAGTGCTAAAGTACGCAAAGGTTTTGTGCCTAAAAAGTATTTTATTGATTTTGATTTCTTCATGTAGTGTATTGTCTGAAAATGAGGTAGAAAAAAAGAGAATTGAAAAAATTGAAGTTTCTGTTATTGAACCTTTACCTGAGACAATTAAAATTGAAAATACAGTTTATCACGAGTTGCATTTACCAATGTTAGGTGGGGAAAGGATGAATTTGTATTTAGATTCATTAAAAGGAAAAAGAGTTGCAATCGTTGGAAATCAAACGAGTATGATTGGTAAAACTCACCTAGTTGATACTTTGCTTTCTTTGGGAGTGACTATTCAAAAAGTTTTTTCTCCTGAACATGGATTTAGAGGTGATGCCGATGCGGGTGAAAAAGTAGGAAGCTCAATTGATGCTAAAACTGGAATTCCTTTAATTTCATTATATGGAAAAAATAAAAAACCATATCCAGAGCAATTAGCAGATGTAGATGTTGTTATTTACGATATTCAAGATGTTGGTGTTCGTTTTTACACTTATATTTCAACATTGCACTATGTGATGGAAGCATGTGCTGAAAATAAAAAACCGATTATTGTTTTGGATCGTCCGAATCCTAATGGTCATTATGTGGATGGTCCTGTTTTAGAACCGAATCAAAGATCATTTGTGGGAATGGATCCTGTTCCGATTGTTTACGGAATGACGATAGGTGAATATGCATTAATGGTGAATGGTGAGTTTTGGTTAAGTGATAGTTTGCAATGTGACCTTTGGATTGTTCCTTGTAAACATTATTTACATAAGACAAAATATGTTTTACCAGTAGCTCCTTCTCCAAACCTTCGCTCAGAAACTGCTATTACTTTATATCCAAGTTTATGTTTGTTTGAAGCTACGACTGTTAGTATCGGAAGAGGTACAGAAAGACCTTTTGAAGTTTACGGACACCCTATGTTTCCTTATAAAGGTTATTCATTTACTCCAATTTCTTGTTTTGGTGCTAAAAATCCTTTATGTGAAAATATTGTTTGTAATGGGTATGATTTACAGAGTTCTATGAGAAAAAGAACTTATGAGTTAAATTTAAATTGGATTATTCAAGCGAAATTTCTTCTTGGTGATTCAGTTGAATTTATTAATCAACCTGCATTCTTTAATCGTTTAGCTGGAAATAATGTTCTTAAAGACCAAATACTTTCTGGAATGACGGCCAGAGATATTCGTCTTACATGGAAACCTGGTTTAGATCATTTTAAAAAAATCCGACAACGTTATCTTTTATACGACTAAAAAAGGGTTTAAATCTCTACGTTTCAGCTTTTATGTTCAATAATTCTACTAAATCGCTGTAACTACCACATTCTTAAACTTATTTTTCATAAATTTGCATTCTTATAATACTAGAAATGGGGTTAGACAATAAATTAACTACAGAAGAGAAGGCTTTAAAAATTAATCTGACAAGAGATATTTACGGTTGTTTTGCTGAGATTGGTGCTGGTCAAGAAGTGGTTGCAAATTTTTTTAGAGCAGGTGGTAGTTCTGGGACTATAGCTTTTTCACAGTCAGCTTATGATATGAAAGTTTCCGATTCAATGTACGGAGAAGCATCTCGTTATGTCTGCGAAGAAAGGTTGGTTACTATGTTGGAAACAGAATTCGAAACAATGAAATTTCGTTTACCTGAAAAATACAAAGAAGCTCGATTTTTCTCTTTTTGTAACACGGTTGAATCTTTAAATTATCATAAAACAAATCAAGGTCACGGTTGGGTTGGACTTCGCTTTCAACTCAATTTAGAAACTCCTCCCAATGACATTATTTTGCACATTAAAATGCATGATATCAGTCATAAAGCTCAACAAGAATCGTTAGGAATTTTAGGAGTGAATTTAATTCATGCAGCCTTTTTTTACAACGATGATTTAGATAAATTTTTAGACAATTTAGTACATCGTTTGCCTAGAGATCGAATGGAAATTGACATGTTACGTGTTTCAGGACCAGATTTTGAAAATACCGACAACCGAATCATCGCTTTGAATCTTGTTAAAAGAGGAATGACAGATGCTACAATGTTTGATTTATGTGGGAATGTTTTACAACCTGCTACTGCATTGTATAAAAGAAATATTTTATTAATGCGTGGACGTTTTAGACCAGTTACTAAAGTTCATATTGATATGATTGAAACAGGTTTGAATCATTTTATGTTAGAAGATGAAGTAGAGTCTGAAAATGTTAGCGTAATTTTTGAACTTACATTAAAAGATTTAACTGCTGACGGAAAAATACTAGATAAAGATTTTGTTGATAGAGCTGAATTACTAGGCTCTTTAGGATATACTGTAATGATTTCAAATTATTTGAAGCATTATAAAATGGTTGATTATTTAGCTTCAATTGCGAAAGAAAAAAAGATGGGAGTTATATTAGGAATTTATAACTTACATAGTATTTTCGATGAACGATATTACGACAATTTACCAGGTGGATTATTAGAAGCATTCGGAAGAGGATTTGGACATAATGTAAAATTATTTGTTTATCCAGCTATTGATGTTGAGTCGGGTGAAATGTATTCATTAGAAAACTTAAGAATTCCAAAACATTTAAACGGACTTTTACAATACATGAAAGACAATGATAAGTTAGAAGCAATTGAGGAGTTTGATCCAAAATTACTTTCTATTATGTCTGACGATGTACTTTCAAAAATTAAAGCAAATGCTACTAATTGGGAAGATGATGTTCCAGAACAAGTTGTAAAAGCAATTAAATATTATGAATTATTTGGATTTCATCAACCAAAGGAGCCTTTAATAGTTTAATATTTTAATAAAATACTGATGCCTCACATAAAAAATGCTCTCATCCGATATAGAATAATAGACAGGTCTCTGCGTAATAAGTACAGACCGTTCCCTTCTAAAAAAGACATTAGAGAATTATGTGAAGAAGCACTTTTTGGAAGTGTTGATGGAGAGAATATTTGTGATTCTACTATAGAAAAAGATCTTTTCGCGATGCGATTAGAACACGATGCTCCTATTAAATACAACAAAAGAGAAGGTGGTTATTTTTATACAGATCCTGATTTTTCTATTAATGACATTCCTCTAACAAATGATGATGTGACTTCTATTAAGTTTGCAATCAACACTTTGAAGCAGTTTAGAGAGGTGGATATGTTCAAGCAATTTGGGAATGCGATAGATAAAATAGTTGACAGAATAACTATTTCAGATGATCCAAGAGATTCTGATATTTCGAATTTTGTTCAATTTGAAGTGGCACTTTCTTCAAGTGGAAATGAATTCTTAACCCCTTTATTGGAAGGAATAAGAAACAGTTTGTTGGCTACTTTTGAGTATACTAGTTTTGTTTCAGGAAAAGCTAAAAGTCGAAAAGTAGTCCCTTTATTATTAAAAGAATATCGAAATAGATGGTATTTGATTTCATTTGATTTAGATAAAAAGAACGTAATGACTTATGCGTTAGAGCGTATGACAGATGTTGTTATTCTTGCGGAAAAAGGGGAGAAGCCGTCAGGGTTTGATCCTGATTTATTTTTTAAACATGCTGTAGGAATCACAAGTAGTGAAGATGAGCCTTCTAATATTATTTTTAAAGCGGATAACATATCCGCTAAATATATTATTTCCCAACCTTTTCATTCTTCTCAGGCAATTATTAAAGAAGGAAAAAACAGAACTACTTTCCAGTTGAAAGTTTTAATTTCAGAAGAATTTACTCGATCCATACTAAGTTATGCTGGCGGAATTGAAATTGTTGAGCCATTAGAATTTAGAGAAGAGATAATTGCACGATTATCGGAAATGCTAAAGCATTATAATTTATAATCTATCCCTATAAAGAGCTAACTCGCCTCCCCAATGTCCGAACAGACGTGATTCATCACGTCTACCTCCCCCTTTTTTTTAGCTTTATCCCCAACTCAACTCCAATTCAACTCCAACTAAATCCCCATCCCCATCTTCATCTCTCCTTCCAATTTTCATAACATTTCTAACTCCTCCCAATTACTCAATGAATTATACATTTCAAATTATTTATGAATTTCGTATACATCCTTTGTATATCTTAGCTTTACAATCAAATAACTTAACCACTTTATACATGTCTAACTTGCTGTGTTTTGTAATTTTCGTTTGTTTGATAGCGTATGATTTATACATTTTGAGTTGATATTTTATTTGCCTACTTATGAAAACAAAAGATACTATTCATGAATTGATTAAATCTCTAACTAAGTCAGAGAAAAGATATTTTAAGTTATTATCTTCACGTCATACGATAGGAGAAGAAAACAATTACATTCTTTTGTTTGATTTTATTGAAAAACAAGTCGATTATGATGAAGAAATTCTTTTCAAAACATTTAAAGGAGAAGCATTTTTAAATAAGTTTTCAATTACCAAAAAGCGTTTATATGATCATATATTGAGTGCTTTAGATTCATTTCATGCAACATCTTCTGTTGATGCACAAATATTTAAAATGCTTCATTCATCAGATATTTTGTATACAAAATCTTTGTATGATCAATGTCGAACAATTTTGAGAAGTGCAGAGAAATTAGCAGAAAAAAACAATCGTTTTAATTTATTATTAGAAATTTCTAAAAAACAAAAACGTCTTCATGAAAACAAAGGTTATTCTGAAAGTTCAATAAAAGACATAGGGGCGATTATGGAACGAGATCTTTATTTATTAGATCAGAGTTCTAGTTATTCTAAATTGTGGAATATAAAAAGTCAACTTTTTCAGTTACTATCTCAAAAAGGAGTTTCAAGAACAGAGGAGGATATTTTAAATTTCAAATCAATCATAGATGAATTAGAATTAAATACGAATAAAGAAAATTTCTATTTTGACACACATTATTTATACCATCATATATTTAGTGCTTATTATTTTGCGATAAATGATTTTTCTAATTGCTTAGACCATTTAAGAACAAACATAGATTTTTTCGAGAAAGAAAACGCGATAATAGAAAATCATCCGAATAGTTATTTTTCAATTTTAACGAATGCTATTTTTGTGAGTGAAAAATTAGAATTTCATAAAGATGCGAATTTACTTCTTGAAAAATTAAAGCAATTATCATTTAAGATCAATATGGATAATAATGAAGATTTACAGATTAAATTATTTTCTAGTGTAAATAGTATTGAAATAAGTATGTTGACATTGAGAGGAGATTTTAAAAATGCTTTGAAACTAATTCCGATAATAGAAAGAGGATTAATGAATTATGGAGAAAAAATTTCTTCTCCACGAAAAGCTTTTTTAGAATTTAAAATTGCTTCAGTTTATTTAGGTTTAAATGAGCCTTCAAGTGCTTTGAAGTGGATTAATAACATCTTAAATGATAAACAGTTGGATCAAAAAGAAGACATAGTTTGCTTTACTCAATTATTAGATCTTTTGGTTCATATAGAAATGAATAATACGCAATTATTGCCGTATGCTTTAAAAAACACGCAAAGATTTCTAAAATCTCATAATAGAGTTTTTACATTTGAAAAAGTTTTTCTTCAATTTATATCTAAAATTATAAAATCAAATGATATTTTTGAAAGAGAATCTCTTTGGGAAGAGTTGAATAATCAATTGACTTGTATAGAAGACGGTTCTATAAATTCTGCAGCTTTAGAATATTTTGATTTTATATCGTGGGCTGAATCAAAATTTAAAAGAAAATCTTTCACTCAAATTGTATTTGAAAAATTTGATCAACGATTTGCCTTTAAAGTGTAAATTTGATTTATTTATTTGAATTCAAATTTCATTTTATTCAATTGCTTTATGATTGAGAATCATTCTTATTTATACTTAGTGCCTTGAAATTTAGTATAAAAGTTAATTTTCAAAGGTTTTACTATAATTAAGTGATTTTTTAATACAACAATCCTTTTTTTTAACGAATTGATGTCAAAAATTGTTATTTTTGACATCCCATAATATCGGTATTAGGGTCGTAAATATTAGAAGCATGAGAACGGTACAATTTAGAGAGGCACTTAGAGAAGCAATGAGCGAAGAAATGCGTCGCGATGAGAATGTTTTTTTAATGGGTGAAGAGGTTGCTGAGTACAATGGAGCTTACAAGGTGTCGCAAGATATGTTGAAAGAATTCGGTGCTAAAAGAGTAATTGATACGCCTATTGCTGAACTTGGTTTTACAGGTATTGCTGTTGGTGCTTCTATGAATGGTTTGCGACCAATTGTTGAATTTATGACTTGGAATTTTGCAGTTCTTGCTTCTGATCAGATTATAAATAGTGCTGCTAAAATGCTTCAAATGTCTGGAGGTCAATATAATTGTCCAATTGTTTTTAGAGGGGGGAATGGTCCAGCTGGACAATTAGCAGCAACTCATTCAACTAGTTTTGAGTCTTTTTATGCGAATATCCCAGGTTTAAAGGTAATTACACCTTCAACTCCTTATGACGCAAAAGGTTTATTAAAAGCAGCTATTCGTGATAACGACCCTGTATTAATTATGGAGTCAGAAAAAATGTATGGAGATAAAGGAGAAATTCCTGATGGAGAATACATTATTCCAATTGGTGTTGCAGATATTAAAAGAAAAGGAACAGATGTTACGATTGTATCATTTGGAAAAATAATGAAGGTTGCTCATGCTGCTGCTGAAGTTCTTGAAAAAGAAGGTATTTCTTGTGAAATTATTGATTTGAGAACTGTTCGTCCAATTGATTACCATTGTGTTGTCGAATCTGTGAAGAAAACCAATAGATGTGTTTGTGTTGAAGAAGCATGGCCTTTAGCGTCAATTTCTTCTGAAATTGCTTACCATTTACAACGTTATGCTTTTGACTATTTAGATGCCCCAGTTATGAGAGTCACTCAAACAGATACACCTTTTGCTTTTTCTCCAACTTTAATTGAAGAAGCATTGCCAAATGTTGATCGTATTGTTAAAGCTGTAAGAAGTACTTTTAACAGAAACTAATTTATATTCATTTCGAATAAAATTTAATTTATCAATGATGACTCCAAAAATTGCAATTCTTGGATGTGGTTGGTTGGGTTTACCTTTGGCTAAATCTTTTTTAAAAAAAGGTTTTTCAGTTGTCGGATCTACAACTTCTATTGATAAATTGAAATCTTTGAATGAAATTGGAATTCAAGCTTTAGTTTGGTCTTTATCTGATAATCACTCGGATGATTCAATTCGTTTTTTAGAGGATATTGATGTTCTGATTTTAAATATACCTCCTAGAAAAACAGGAGATTCTATTCAATATTCAACTTCATTAGCGAATTTTTGTTCAAAAATACCATCAAAAATAACGGTCTTATTTATTAGTACAACAAGTGTTTATCCCGATGATTTAAAGTTTGCGACGGAAGAATATAAATGGACTGAAAATGATTTATTAAAAGAAACAGTTCAAGCTGAAGACAAACTTTCTAGAGTTTTAAATTCTCGTTTAACAATCCTTCGTTTAGCTGGTTTAATCGGTGAAGATCGGCATCCAATTAACACTTTGTCGGCAAGAAAAGATGTTCCAAATGGAAAATCACCTGTTAATTTGATTCATTTAAATGATGTTATAGGTTTGATTCAAAGAATAATTGAAGTAGAATGTTGGGGAAAAGTTTTCAATGGATGTTTCCCTTTGAATCCTTCGAGAGAAGAGTATTATGAAAAAATGGCTGCTTTTTTCAATTTAGAAAAGCCATATTTTGCTTCAAGTGTAAAGTCAGGTAAAATTATTTCATCTGTTAAATCTGAGGTTTTTCTAAATTACAAGTATTTAAATTCTATATACTTAGTTTAATAATTGATTTTAAAGATAATATTTAACTATAATTTAACGTTTTAAGTGTTAAAAGATAGTTGACTTTCCAATATTTAAATTACTTTTATTTTTTTTATAATTAGTTTTAATCTAATTTTACTTAATGCGTCTTTTATTAATTTTAATTATATCGCTTTTTAGCTTCCAATCATATGCAAATCATATAGTTGGAGGTGAGGTGTTTTATGATAATTTAGGAGGTAATAACTATAGAATTTCAATTGTTGTTTATAGAGATTGTTTTTCGTCAGGTGCTCAATATGATGATCCATTGAGTTTAGGTATTTTTACAAGTTCAAATCAATTAGTTCAAAACATTATGATTCCTTTTACTGGAAGTCAAAATGTTCCAATTACTTTTTCAAATCCTTGCGTAGTTGCACCTACGGATATTTGTACTGAAAAAACAACGTATAGCACAATCGTAAATTTACCTCCTTGTGTCGGAGGATATACGTTAACGTATCAAAGGTGTTGTCGTGGTGCAGAAGTTGCAAATATTGTATCACCTGATAATACAGGTTTGACATTAACTTCACATATACCTGGTGTTGAGACTTCCTTTGCTGCAAATTCAAGCCCTAGATTTTCTAACTATCCGCCTTCGATATTGTGTAATAATGAAGATTTAGTATTTAATCATAGTGCTTCTGACCCTGATGGTGATCAATTAGTATATTCACTTGTGGCACCTTATTCTGGGGGAAGTTCTTCGGGACCAATGCCTAGTCCTCCTCCTTCACCTCCTTATTCACCGGTTGTTTGGGGAAGCACTTTTACTTCTTCAAATCCATTAGGGCCTGGAGCATCAATCAGTATAAATCCAACAACTGGAATTTTATCAGCTTCACCATTAATGGTTGGATTATTTGTTGTTGGAATTCGTGTTCAAGAATTTAGAAATGGTGTAGTGGTAGGTGAAACAATTCGTGATTTTTTATTTAAAGTGATTAATTGTGAAATTACTTTGCAGGCAATTGTTCCAGCTCAAGAAGATATGGATTATTTTGAATCTTATTGTCAAGGTTTAACAGTAACTTTTGATAATAATACTTTTGGAGCAACCAATTATTCGTGGGATTTCGGGGTTGCCAATATTACTTCAGATGTAAGTACTCAATTTGAGCCTACTTATACTTTTCCAGCACAAGGTACTTACCAAGTAATGTTAGTTGCAAACCCTGGATGGCCTTGTTCTGACACAGCAGTTCAGATGATTATTGTAAACGAATTTTTGGACGTTTCTTTTACTTCAAATGATTCAATTTGTATTAATGGGAATAGTTTCAATTTTAATGGAGCAATGGTTGGTTCTTCATCGACAACTTTTCTTTGGGATTTTGGTTCCAACGCATCAATTTCTTCATCTACTAATTTAGATGTTAATAATGTTGTGTTTAACACTTCGGGCTTTATTCCGATAACTCTAACTGGACATGTTGGGACTTGTAATGATGTATTTACCGATTCTATATATATATATTCAATGCCAATTGCAGCATTTTCACCTCCTCAAAATTATTTATGTGAAGGTTTAACGGTTTCATTTTTAAATACTTCTACTAATTCTTTTAATTATCTCTGGAATTTTGGAGTGGAAAATAGTATAACAGATGTGAGTACTTTGGTTCAGCCTACTTATATTTTTCCATATCCGGGATCATTTCCGGTATCACTCATAACAGGATCCAATGGAACTTGTATTGACACTATAACACATACTCTTGTCATCAATGAAATTTTAGATGTTTCATTTACATCGAATGATTCTTTGTGCATAACCAATAATAGTTTCAATTTCGATGGTTCAATGATTGGCTCTCCTACAACTACTTATTCTTGGTTTTTTGGTTCTAATGCATCGACCCCATCGGCAAATACGCTTGATGTAAATAATGTAGTTTATAATACTGCTGGTTCATTTCCTGTAACTTTGAATGCAAATTATGGAACTTGTACAGACAGTTATACTTCTACTATTTTTATTTTCAAAGAATCTACAATTGATTTTGGAATTGCTCCTGGTCCTCAGTGTTTACCTTTTATGGCTCAATTTATAGATTTATGTACATCTGACACTCCATTATTATACACCTGGAATTTTGGAGATGGAGGAACTTCAATCGTCGCAAATCCTTCATACATTTATAATTCAATTGGATCTTTTGATGTTACCTTGTCTATAATTGCCACTGCAGGTTGTGTTGATACTTTTACAATGACAAAATTTGCTCTTGTAAACGTTAGTCCTCGACCAACATCAGACTTTACGGTTACTCCTGCTGAAACAGATATTTGTCATTCAATGATTCAATTTACTGATCAGTCAATAGGAGGAGTCAGTGCTTATTATTTATTTGATGGAAATGCTTTTTCTACAGAATTAAATCCAATTTATAGTTATTTAGATGACGGAACTTTTTATCCAACTCAAATTATAACAAATGAATTTGGATGTACTGATACTAGTAGTCAAAAAATTTATATCGAACCTTTTATGGTTTATTTTCCGAATGCATTTACTCCAGATGGAGATAAGTTCAATAATGAATTTGGCTGTAAAATTAATTTAGAAATTTTAGAATGGGATTTTAGAGTTTTTAATAGGTGGGGAGAAGAGGTTTTTAGAACAAGCGATCCGAAAGAAGGATGGGATGGAAATTTCTTAGGTAAACCTTCACAGGATGGACTTTACACATATAAAGTACATTATGTTTCATGTGAAATTTCGGATGCAATGCACAATGTAACTGGACATTTTAGTTTGTTAAGATAATTTCAGATTGGTATTTATAAATACGTATAGTTCGTAAAAAGTCATTAACTTTGATTGATGTCAAAATTGTCTGATTCTTATAATATTATTAAACATGTTTCAATTGGAAGGGTTGTAAATTTAATTGCTTTAAAAAGTTCTTATATTTTATCTCGAATTTTCAAAAAGCCAATCCTTTGGGGTAAACCATTTTCATTATCTATTGAACCAACAACCGCTTGTAATTTAAGTTGTCCTGAATGTCCTAGCGGATTAAAGAAGTTTACGAGAGAAACAGGTAAATTAGATCTAGAATTTCATGCAAAAATTTTGAAAAGTGTTGGATCAAAAGTTTTTTACATTAATTATTATTTTCAAGGCGAACCTTTCTTACATCCTCATTTTTTAAAATTAATTGAACAAGCAAAACTCCGAAGAATATATACTTCAACCTCTACGAATGCTCATTTTATTGATGAAGTAAAAGCAAACGAAATTGTAAAATCAGGATTAGATCGTTTAATTATATCTATTGATGGTTTAACACAAGAGACGTATGAAAATTATCGAATTAATGGGAAATTAGTGAAGGTTATTGAAGGGACGAAATTTCTAATTCAAGCTAAAAAAGACTTAAATTCTCAAACGCCTCATCTAATTTTTCAATTTTTAGCGGTTAAACAGAATGAACATGAAATTCCAGCAATTTTTAAATTGGGAAATGAGATGAAAATTGATGAGGTTAGAATTAAATCTGCCCAATTGTATGACTATAAGAATGGAAATGTTTTAATGCCAGATAACGAAAAATATTCTCGGTACAAAAGAAAACAGGATGGTACTTACAGTTTAAAATATAAAACTGGAAATCATTGTTGGCGTATGTGGTCGAGTAGTGTTTTGACTTGGGACGGAAAAGTTGTTCCATGTTGTTTTGACAAAGATGCACAACATGTCTTAGGATCAGTAGAAACAACAGATTTTGGATTAATTTGGGAAAGTGAAAAATATCAAAATTTCAGAAAAATGATTTTAAAAAATAGAAATGAAATTGATATTTGTCAAAATTGTTCTGAAGGATCTAAAGTTTGGCTTTGAGAAAGTCCTTTAAATTTATTTACCTAACAAAAAAGGTTACTTATTTCTAAGTAACCTTTTTTGTTTTAATAATATATAAATTAATTTTCTTCGTCTTCAAAAATTCTTTTTGGGCGAAGTTGAGCAACTAATCCAATTCCAATCCAATAAGGAAGGATGAATAATAATAAGAAAAATAATAACCAGAATCCCATTCCACCTATTAAAAGAAACGTTACAATTCCAAAAACACTCATATCTTTTACTTTTTTATGATCAACTTAATGTCTGTAAAGTTAATAATTAATTAGAAATAACAAAGGTAAAAATGAGAAGAAACATTCTAAATTAGATTTATTTTTAATTTCCCCCGTTATTTACTTGATTTCTATAGGTTAAAGTGAAATGAAAATTCATTGTTTTTTAATGTACTTTCTTCTTTTTAGAATAATTTCGGAACTGAATTAGTTAAAAAAAACAGTTAAAATAATAGAACTGTGAAGAATTGAATTTTAGTCCATTATTCTGTTAATATTCAAATTTTTCATGGAATTAATTTTGTATATTTACATCGAATATTATAGCATGAAGAAACAGCGTAAACATAACTTAATTATAGACTATGAATGCGATTATGGAATGATAGGTATCTGTTCTCATCATGTTGATTATCGATTAGCTTGGGGTATTAATGAGAAATTATTCTTAGAGCTTGAAAAGGCGAATGATGATTTTGTAGTTGAACCTAAAAAAGGTCTTATTTCTTATCACTCTTTGTTTGAGTTTAAAGATGATGAGAATATGATTGATTACTTTTTGATAAAAAATAAAAGTGAAGGAAAATTTTTAATTCCTGAAAAACAGGAAATAGATTATTTTTTGTTTTTACTTGAAAATTATCAAGATAGATTAGATGAGTTGATGCGAAAATTAAGAACAGTGCCAAGTGTATTAGCAGTTTTTAATTTTGATCCGGAAGAAATAAATTCTACGGAAAATTTAGTGTTTAATTGAATATGATGAAAAAAACTAAAATAGTAGCGACATTAGGTCCTGCATCAAGTGATAAAGAAGTATTACGCCAAATGTTTTTGGAAGGATTGAATGTTTGCCGAATGAATTTTTCGCACGGTGCTCATGAAATTCATGCGGGAATTATTAAAACAATTCGTGAATTAAACGAAGAAACTGGATTAAATGTTGCTATACTGGCTGATTTACAAGGTCCTAAAATTCGCACGAATGACATGGAAGATAACGGCGTTCTTTTAGTAAATGGATCAAAAGTTATTATTGTAACTGAAAAAATTATTGGAACAGCAGAACGTTTTTCTATAAATTATTCACAATTGCCAGAAGATGTTCATCCAGGAGAGCGCATTCTTTTAGATGATGGTAAATTAATTTTGGAGGTTGTTAAAACAGATGGAAAAGCTGAAATTGAAGCTCTGGTTATACACGGTGGAATTTTATCTTCCAAAAAAGGAGTGAATTTTCCGAATACAAAGATTTCAATGCCTTCTTTAACAGATAAAGATAAAGAAGATCTAGCTTTTGCATTGGAACAAAATGTTGATTGGATTGGTTTATCTTTCGTTAGAAATGCACGTGATATTATTGAATTGAAACATATTATCAATCAAAGTCACGGTAAAGCAAAAGTGATCGCTAAAATTGAAAAACCAGAAGCGATTGAAGACATCGATGAAATTATTTTAGCAAGTGATGCTTTGATGGTTGCTCGTGGTGATTTAGGTGTTGAAATTCCTTACGAGAAAGTTCCGATTATTCAAAAAATGTTAATCAAAAAATGTGCTCTTCAAGCAAAACCAATTATTGTGGCAACACAAATGATGGAAAGTATGATAACAAACATTACGCCTTCAAGAGCTGAAGTGAATGATGTTGCAAATGCCGTTTTAGATGGTGCTGATGCCGTGATGCTTTCTGGAGAAACTTCTGTAGGAAATCACCCAATTGAAGTAATAAAGACAATGGCAAGAATTGTTACTGAAATGGAAAGTTTTGAAGGAATCTATAACAAAGAGGAATTTCCAGAAAAAAACAATGATCGTTTTATTTCGGATTCAATTTGTTTTAATGCTTGTAGATTGTCTCAACGTGTTGAAGCGGATGCGATTATTACAATGTCGTTTTCTGGATATACGGCTTATAAAATTGCTTCTCACAGACCAAAAGCACCAATTTATGTTTTTACAAGTAATAAACAAATTTTGACTCAACTTAATTTAATTTGGGGTGTTAGAGGAATGTATTACGATAAACGAATTAGTACAGACCATAGTATTGCTGATATCAAGCATATTTTGAAAAAAGCGAAATTGGTTAAAAAAGGAGATCTTGTGATTAATATCGCTTCTATTCCTTTGGAAGAAAGCGGTAAATCAAATATGTTGAAATTAAGTACGGTTGAGTAATTAATAATTGGATAGAATAAAATAAAACTAGAATATATAATCAAAAACAAATAACAATGGGTGCATTTTCAAAAAGACACATCGGATCAAATGAAGCTGAAAAGAAAGAAATGTTGGCTAAAATTGGCGTTAATTCTATTAGTGAATTAATTGACAAAACGATTCCTTCTCATATTCGTTTAGGGCGTGAATTAAATATTGATGCTGCAATGACTGAGCAGGAATATTTAACGCATATTGCTGAATTAGCAAGTAAAAATAAAGTTTTCAAATCATTCATTGGTTTAGGTTATAATGAAACAATTGTCCCTTCTGTGATTTTAAGAAATGTTCTTTCTAATCCAGGATGGTATACTGCTTATACGCCATATCAAGCTGAGATTTCTCAAGGTCGTTTAGAGGCTTTGTTAAATTTTCAAACGATGGTGACTGAGTTAACAGGTATGGAAATTGCGAATGCTTCTCTTTTAGATGAGTCAACGGCTGCTGCTGAAGCGATGATCATGCTGTATAATTCTCGTTCTAGAAATGAAGTGAAAGAAGGGAAAATTAAATTCTTCATCTCAGAAAACACTTTTCCTCAAACTATTGATGTTTTACAAGGAAGAGCAAAAAATTTAGGAATTGAGTTAGTAATTGGTAATGCTGATGCGTTTACTGGTGATGTTTCTTTCTTTGGTTCTTTGGTTCAATATCCAGATACTTTTGGTAGAATTTTAGATCTAGAAGGATTTGTAAATAAAATGAAAGTGAATGAAATTCGTGTTGCTGTTGCTGCGGATATCATGTCTTTGGTGATTTTGAAATCTCCAGGTTCTTGTGGTGCTGATGTTGTTTTGGGAACTTCTCAACGATTTGGTGTGCCAATGGGTTACGGCGGTCCTCATGCTGCTTTCTTTGCGACGAAAGATGAGTTCAAACGTAATATGCCAGGTCGTATTATTGGTGTTTCAAAAGATGCTGATGATAATGTTGCTTTGCGTATGGCTTTACAAACACGTGAACAACATATTAAACGAGATAAAGCAACTTCAAATATTTGTACTGCTCAAGCATTATTAGCTGTTATGGCTAGTATGTATGCTGTTTATCACGGTCCTGAAGGAATGAAAGAAATCGCTTTAGATATTCATTCAAAAGCTTCAAAAGCTGCGAAAGGGTTAACAGATTTAGGGTTAACTTTAAACTCTTCTGAATTCTTCGATACTTTATGGGTTAAAGGTGTTTCTACTTCTGCTTTGAAAACAATTGCTGAAGAAAATGAAATTAACTTCCGTTATGTAAATGAAACTGAAGTGACAATTAGTTTTGGTGAACCGCATACTGAACAAGATGTTCAAAATGTAATCAATGTTTTCGCTAAGGTACTTGGAAAAACAGCTGCAACGATTTCAACGGCTTCTTTATCAACACTTTCAGCTAATTTATTGAGAAAAGATGCTGTGTTTACACATTCAATATTCAATAGCCATCATTCAGAATCTCAAATGATGCGTTACTTGAAACGTCTTGAAAATAAAGATATTTCTTTGGTTCATTCGATGATTGCATTGGGTTCTTGTACTATGAAATTAAATGCGGCTTCAGAGTTATTGCCTATAACAATGCCTGAATTTGCAAATATGCATCCTTTTTGTCCTGTTGATCAAGCGAAAGGATACCATGAAATGTTGATTCAATTAGAAAAAGATTTATCTGAATGTACTGGATTTGCAGGTGTGTCAATGCAACCAAATTCTGGAGCTCAAGGGGAATATGCTGGATTAATGGTGATTAAAGCATACCATGAGTCAAGAGGTGATATGAACCGTAATAAAATTATTATTCCAACTTCTGCACATGGTACAAATCCTGCTTCTGCAGTAATGGCTGGATTTGAAATCGTATTGACAGGTTGTGATGAAAATGGAAACGTAAATGTTGAGGAATTAAGAGAAAAAGCAATTGCTTTAAAAGATTCTTTGGCTGGTTTGATGATTACATATCCTTCTACACACGGAGTTTTCGAAGAAGCAATTAACGAAATTACAACGATCATTCATGAAAATGGTGGTCAAGTTTATATGGACGGTGCAAACATGAATGCACAAGTTGGATTAACAAATCCAGGAAATATTGGTGCTGACGTTTGTCACTTGAATTTACACAAAACATTTGCGATTCCTCACGGAGGTGGTGGGCCTGGTGTTGGACCAATTGGTGTTGCAGCACATTTAGTTCCTTTCTTACCTGGCAGTCCTTTATTGGCTTCAGCGGGTGGAGAAAAAGCGATTCATGCAGTTTCAGCAGCTCCTTATGGTAGTGCATTAATTTTATTGATTTCTTACGGATACATTAAAATGTTAGGAGCAATTGGTTTGAGAGAATCAACTGAAAACGCCATCTTAAATGCAAATTACATTGCTGCTTCATTGAAAGGTCACTACGACATTTTATACACTGGTAAAAATGGAACAGTTGCTCACGAAATGATTTTAGATTGTCGTGATTTCAAGAAAAATTCTGATGTTGAAGTAGGGGATATGGCGAAACGTTTAATCGATTATGGTTTCCATGCTCCAACTGTTTCTTTCCCAGTTGCTAGTACATTAATGATCGAGCCAACAGAAAGTGAAGACAAAGGAGAATTAGATCGTTTCATCGAAGCAATGATTAAAATTCGTGCTGAGATTTCAGACATCGAAAACGGTGTTGCCGATAGAGAAAATAATATGTTGAAAAATGCACCGCATACTGCAGATTGTATCATCAACAAAGATTGGAACTATCCATACACACCTGCTCAAGCAGTTTATCCAGTTTCTTACTTGAAAGAATTCAAATATTGGGTACCAGTTCGTCGTATTGACAATGCATATGGAGATCGTAACTTAATTTGTTCATGTCCAAGTGTTGAAAGCTATGCGAATATTGTTGAAGCTTAATTAAAAAATAAATATATGAATCCGCTTTCTGAATAAGGAAGCGGATTTTTTTATGTTATAAAAAATCAGAAACCAAATTTGATCAAAAAATCGTATTGTTGGGAAAAGATTGATTGATCTATAAAACATACCTGATTCCCATATTTAATCCAATACTCCACATAACATAGAACCACTTGAATAATCATAGTAACTCCCGCTCCGCTGCATATGTTATGCAGCGGTTTTTTTAACTGATAACTGAAACAAAATTTGGCTTGGATTTACCTTCGTTGCTACTCCGTGGTGTAATCCAATCTAAAAACTAAAAGCAAACAAAAACTTCAACAAGCCCCGCTACACGCCATTTCTTCGATAAAACTCAGTAACCGACGTTTAGCTACTACTTAGTTGAAATTTGAAAGTACATTTCCTTTGTTTAATCAAAAAAATATACGGGATACCCATATTTAATCCAATACTCCACATAGTTTCTAGCCCCTCTTTTCTTGTCAAAATCAAATCGTTACTTTGAACTCTTATTTCAGATTGAAATCCCCAAATAAAGTGTTTATAAAACTTGCTCTCTAATCCTAAATCAAATGAAAATATAAATGAAATAGGTTGGAATAAAATCTAAATTTAAGCAAAGATAGGTAGAGTCAATTATTCTAAATATAGCGAAGAAAGGGTGATTAATAAATTAGTTTTTATGTGTGTATTGAAAACTCCGATAATTACAATGAAGCTTAATTTAAAGAATAAATCTAGGAATTGTTTTTTATTTAAATACGCTGAAAATCATCTTCAAATCTTAAAAAAGAATAAAGTGAAAATTCACTTTTATTTTAACTTAATGACTCTTCTTGAATCTTTTTTGAGTTAAATTTTTCTAATAATACATTTTTCATCTTTTTGGAAAGGGGAACTTCAACTTTAAAAGTGATAATAGAAGCAATAATTATCAAAATCGGTAGATTAATTAAAAAAGTAACTACCCAAAAATTGATTCCTAACTCAAGATGAAAATATGGAATAATATATTTCAGTGAGACAAATTGATGTATAAGGTAAAGAGCAAATGAAATTTTCCCCATAAAAAGAGTAAATCGATTCACGATGAATTGTAATTTGTGATTTACGAAAAGCGTAAAAAGCGTAAAGTAAATTGTCAGCATAGTGGCATATTGAAATTGACTAATAAAGCTGCTAGACCTTCCGCTAAAAGTGAAGAAGGTAATTTGACAAATCAAACATAGAATAATAATTAAATAATTTATTAATTTATGTTGTTTCTCATGGTACAATTTGTAAAAAAGTATTCCCGAAAAAAAGAGAGGAATAAATTGAAAAATAGGAACCCATAACATATAGTATTGAACATAATAGTTGTCAAAATAAAAATTATTAGAAATAAAAATTATTATGCAAGTTATTACACCTATTGTTCTTATGTGACTTAAAATTTTAAATCGATAGAAAATCATAATTGTTATATAGAAAAGCATTTCGATTATCATTGTCCAATACGGACCGTCAAGATTATCGGTATCTAAATAAAATTGAAACATGGTTAAATTGGCTAAATACTTTAAGAAAAGGTGTTCAGTACCAAATGTTTTAGCTTGTAAAGCAATAGAACCTATAAATATAAATGTAAATGAAACGGCGGTCCAATATGTTGGATATAATCTACTTACTCTATTAATGATAAATTCTTTTATATTTGAAACTTGATTGATGCTCAAAAAGATGACAAATCCACTGATTATGAAAAACAGATCGACTCCAGTTGTTCCTAATTTGAAAAATGAATTGTATTCATCTCTACCCATAGTAAAATGAAAAAAAACAACCATAAGCGCTGCTATTCCACGTAATGCATCTAGCTCTTTGTATCTATTTTTCAGTTTGTTGGGTTCTAGCATTTTTTAAATTTAGAGTTTTTAACTTAATTTGTCTATAAAGGTACTTGTTTTTCTAGTGTTATAACGAATTATATTTTAATTAGGTTGGAGTTTCAAATGGATAAACTTTCGAAGAATGTCATAATTTAAGTGCAGAAATTAATGATTCAAATTAGTTTTTTATCAAAAATAAGCAATATATCCAAAATGAACTTTCCCATCCTTAATTAAAATTGGATTTCCCATTTGTTTCCCCATAGCATAAGAAATTGAGAAAATTCCAATATTTGTTCCGAATGAAAATCCTGCACCGAAACCGAATGGTGTATCATTATAATATTTAGGAGTCGCATTATTTTCATACCAACTTTGATCATAAAATAAGAAAGCACGTGAATTTTGGTCCACTAAAAAGCGGTATTCTATACTTAACATTGATTTAGTTGTCGCAAATAATTCTTCTTCTTTAAATCCTCTTTGAGATGTTAAGCCGCCAAATCGATACACTTCATTTTGAAAAATCTTTTGGTTGTAATAAAATTCTGTTTGATTGGCGATTCTTAAAACATGTCTTTTGGCAAGGGGTATATAAAATTCTAAATTGAATTCTCCGCGGTACGTGTTTGAGACAACTAATGCACTTGTGTCCGATTTATGTGACTTTCTCGTTCCAATCGATCCTTCTGCATTAATTACATAACCTCTTG
This sequence comes from Flavobacteriales bacterium, assembly GCA_947474675.1. Lineage (GTDB taxonomy): Bacteria > Bacteroidota > Bacteroidia > Flavobacteriales_D > Crocinitomicaceae > CAIUKX01. The sequence continues at coordinate 16,454 of CANJKA010000027.1, read as the reverse complement.
AAGGATTTGGGATATAATCAACCTGTTTTCGAAGCATGGATAACCCATAATTATTGGAAGTCACGGATCCTAAATTTGTAAAATTGGGATTATTTGCTCCGCCAGATAAAACGTTCGAAAAATTCTTTTGATAAAATACTTTGAAATAATTCCCACCTCTTAGAAAATATTGAACTCCCAATGATAATTTACCTTCCAAATAAGTTGAATCTCTTTTATAGAAATTAAATTGGCTATCAATACCGAATGGAGTTTTAAATATAAAAGGATAATTTATTTTCCCTTTCAAAGATTGAGTTTGGGTTTGTAAACTTTTCCAATTAAACTCTAAAAGTTCACCTCGTTTTACAACGTTTAATAATTTTAAAGATATCTCACCAGTTAGGTCAACTTTATTTGTTTTTGAATTTGGTTGTAAACCAACAATTCCATTTACAGAACTTATAGGATTAGATTTTATATACAGATATAATTCAACACCGTCTTTGGTGAACAAAATTTCATGTGGTTTGATTTCTTTTAAAAAATTAATTTGCTTTAGTCTTTTTGTAATTAATCTTAAATCTTCTTGATTGTATTTGTCACCTATTTTTATGCGTAAAATATTTGATATAAAGGTTTTTGATATTGAACTGTCTCCTTTAATGTGAATTTCTTTCCATTTAAAATATTGATTTTTATGAATAATAACTTTAGCAGTTAAATTGTCATTTTCAATTTTTATACTATCTAAAAAGACTTTTGAGAAAGGATACCCATTATTTTCTAATGCCTTTTGCATTGATTTTAGAGAGGTTGAAATTTGATTTGAATTAAATGGCAAACCGGTATAGAATTTCTCATTTATACCAATATATTGTTTCAATAAGTGAAGATCTTCGTTAGATAAGATTAGGTTTGCTTTACCGAATTTTGGGCCTAAATAAATAGAAACTTTCATTTCTTTAGTGAGATAGGTGATGGTGTCAATAGAGGCTAATAAATATCCTTTTCCAATTGCTGTTAACTGAAGATTGGTAACGTAATTTTTTGCTTGAATACTATCCGTAAAATTTGTAACAGTGTTTTTCTTAATTGTAACATGATTTTGATTTGAAAATGTTAAAATATAATTTTTTTGTCCATAAATTAAGGGAGCACTAAAAATAAAAAAAATCAGTAAATATGAGCGCATCAGAGTTTAATCGTTTCGAAATTTACAATTTATTTATTTATATAACTTCAATTGTTAATAACTAATCTAGTTTTTTCTAGTTTTTTGTCTTAAGTTTGTCAAATATAAACTGTTATAAATATAATTTAACTAGAAAAAATGAAAAGAATTTTGACATTGACAATTATTGGACTGGTATTCTCAGCAGTATTGACATCTTGTGGTTCATCTAAAGGTGGACATTGTGACGCTTATGGAAGCGTTAATCAAGTTGAAAATACTGATCTAGCTTCTAAATAAGTTATAGATCGTTCTTTAAACTATTTAGGTCATCTTAGGATGACCTTTTTTTCTGATCAAAAATTTAACACTTATAAAAAAAGGTTTATTAATTTTGTTTAATTGTTTTTTCTTTATATATTTAAAACTTAACGATAAAAAAATATAAGAAAAGGATGAAAAAAACATTGAGCATTGCGATTGCTGTAACAGGCTTATTATTAGCTATTTCTTCTTGTAAGTCTACTTCAAATGCTGGTCATTGTGACGCTTACGGTAGTGTTAATCAGGTAAATAATTCAGATTTAGCTTCAAAATAAGCCTTTTATAAAAAATCAAAAATGGTCATCTTAAGGTGACCATTTTTATTTCCAACCAATTATATTGTATTGATCCGGTTTAATGATATCGTTGAGAGAAAAAAATAGCTTTTAAAATCTCCAAAAGAATTTATTTTTTTCGCAATTCGAAATTCTGTCCTAAGTATACTTTTCTAACTTGTTCATCCGAGGCTAATTCTTCTGCAGTACCTGCTTTCAAAATATTACCTTCAAAAAGTAAATAAGCTCGATCAGTTATAGATAAGGTTTCTTGAACATTGTGATCAGTAATTAAAATCCCAATATTTTTTGTTCTAAGGTCTGCGATAATACTTTGAATATCTTCAACTGCAATTGGATCAACACCAGCAAATGGTTCATCTAGTAAAATAAATTTTGGATTAGTCGCCAGAGCTCTTGCGATTTCAGTTCTTCTTTTTTCACCACCAGATAAAGAGTGACCCAAATTTTTTCGAACATGTGTTAAGCTGAATTCTTCTAGCAACTGCTCAAGTCTTTCAAGCCTCTCTTGTTTTTTCAATTCTGTCATTTCAAGAATGGCAAGAATATTATCTTCTACACTAAGTTTACGAAAAACGGAAACTTCTTGCGGTAAATAGCCTATTCCTAATTGAGCTCGGCGATACATTGGATAATTAGTAATATCAACGTCATCTAAAAAGACAGTTCCTGAATCAGGCTTTACTAAACCGACAATCATATAGAATGATGTTGTTTTTCCAGCTCCATTAGGACCTAAAAGACCAACAATTTCACCTTGATTTACTTCAATAGTAACACCTTTTACAACAGGTCTTCCTTTGTATGTTTTCTGAATGATTTTTGTATGTAATTTCAAATTGAAGGACTTTTAATGTAAAGTTAGAAATTAAATGTCATTCTAGCACGTATTCCAAAAGGACTTACATTTGGATCTAAATGAGATAGTCTATAAACGACATCAATTCTAACCAATTTGAAGATGTTTTCGATTCCAATTGTAGCTTCTCCATAAGGTGTTTTACCAAATGTTTTTGTGAAGGTTGGTAAAAGCATTTCTTTCGTATTTCTTGAAGATATTGAGCCGTAAGTAATTCTTCCAGACGATACAATTCTCCATTTTAATTTTTTAACATAAGGGATTCTATCAAAAAATAAACCGCCGAAATGTTGTTCAACATATCCTCCGACATATTTATCTGAAATAAATTCGAAATAATTTAATTTGTTAAAAGTTGTTGTTGAAAGCCAATAGGATTGATTCCCTTCATGTACTTTTAAAAACGGATATGCTGTCGAGCCGAAAACATATCCTGCATTGACTCCGTATTTAATTCGGCCTAATATACCAATTTTACGTGTGTGATCCATCTGAAATTCAATTTTTTGATAGTTATAATTACCACCAAATAATCCTTTTATACCAAATATGCCTTGTAAACTAAAGATTGGATATCTTGAAGTTAAAGTTGATCTATCAAAAGCACCAGCTATGAATTCTTCGTCTTTTGTCCACCTAATTCTTGCAATAAATTCACTCGTTGTGATGATTCTAATTGTATCTTGAAGTAAAGTGTTTTCATTGAATTTTACATAATTTGCTAATCCAAGTGGTGTATATTCTTTCCATTCAAATCCACCATAGAGTATTAAATCTTTTTTAATGTCTTTTTCTAAATTAAATCCTGCTTTTTTTACAAATGTTAATTTATCTAATGGTCCAGTTCTGAAAAGTGTTCCAAATGTTGACCCTACAGTTGCCGCATTCGGAGATTGTCCAATTTGTTGAATGTCATAATTATAATAGGTGGTTAACATTCCTCTTTTCTTGGGTGTAATATTATATCTTATAGAAAAGCTGTATTTCATTTTTTCATCCCGAGTTCCAAAAGCAACTTTACCACCTATTTCCAATCTTTTTGAAAAATAATTTGAAGTTCGTAAAGCCATGCTAAATCTATATTGCTCTACAGGGTTAACGCTAAACAGACTTGATACATTCCCAACTTCAAATTTCCCTAAGGGATAATAACCTGTAGTGCCCAAGTACGACATTTTTTTAAATGTTTTGAAAATTGGCAAGTTATTTAAAGAATCAACCATTAATCCTATTCCTTCTTCTTGATTTGATAGTTTTGAGTGCCTATGTTCTTTCCAGAAGATTTCATCTCGATTTTTTGCACCAGTTTGTATTTCAACTGTGTTGTTAGACTTGTAGAAATCATCATCCCGTATTTGATTGATTTTAAAGTTTTTTCTACTTGAATTTTTTCGTCCAAAAAACCCATAAACTTTAGATTTTTCTTGAATTTTTATATCAACTAACATTTCTTCTTTTGTCAACATCCAAACTTCAGGTGCAACCATATTAAACGTAAGTTCAAAAAACAAATCTTGTATATAGTTAATATTAGCTTCTGGTGAGATCGCTCCATTAATTTGTTTTACGGCATAGGTAGTGTCATGAATCCACATTTCTCCTTCAAAAGTGAGATCTCCTGAACGTTTAGGTTTGTAGACCAATTTATAACACCATTGATTATCGATAAAAGAAGAGTCGGCAATATAATATTTGTAAAAAGTTCTCGAAAAATTAGCAATTGGACTAATAAACGCCTTATTGAAAATATTAATGTAGTTATCATATACATTTATATCTAAATACATATCGCCAACAAACATTTCTAGTTTTAAGTTTTCAATTCCAGTTATATAGGTTCCTTCAATTATTTCTTTTTTTCTTTTAGGATTGTTTTTGAAATAATAATTAGAAACAGTTTCACTTAATATTACAGGTAAATAGGTTCCTCCGTCATTTGTAGAATCGAGATAATCCATAATGAGATCTAATTTCTTAACGATTCCTCGTTCATTAAATTTATCGCCAATATTATTAATGTCTAATTGAATTTTATTGTAAAGTTCGTATTCATAAGAAGACAGTTTTTCTTTGTTATTAATGTCTTTATTCGCAATAACTCTTTTATGAATAATAGTTGAGAAAGGTTCTTCAGGTGGCCTGATTACAAATTCTTCTATTTCGGTCTGTTTAACTAATAGAAAGCAGTTTATTTCCTGTTTTATATCTTTTGTAATTTTGAAAATTTGTGTAACATAGCCTGCATAACTAATAATTATAGAATCTGTTGCGTAATAAGATTCAAGCAAATAATTACCAACACTATCTGACAAAACGCCTATTTTAGATTGATAAAATTGAATTTTAGCGGAAGGAATGATTTCTCCAGTTGAACCATCTTTTATAGTACCATAAACAGTTGTCGTTTGGCTAAAACAATGGAGAGTTAGAAAAAATGTAAAAATTACTATTAAAGATTTCATATTTACATTAGGTTGTTTGCTCTAATTTTCTTTTGTTTTTTTCTACTCTCACAACAACTAGAATACCTATTTCATATAAAAGGATGATGGGAATAGCCACAATAATTTGGCTAATTAAATCGGGAGGAGTTATGGCTGCTGCAATTATTAAAACGCCAACTATTGCATGTTTTCTATATTTACGAAGAAATTCAGCTGTTATAATACCAAGTTTTGAAAGCAAATACGATAACACAGGTAAAAGGAATAATAAACCAGTATAAAAAACTGTAGATAAAATCATACTCATATAAGAACTAATAGTTGGACTATTAACAATCTGAGAACTCATCGTAAAAGTTGAGAAAAATTGAACACATAAAGGAGCAACAATTAAATAGCCGAAAGCAATACCTAGAAAAAACAAAATACTAACATAGAATATGATTCCTGAAGCCATGGATTTTTCATTTTGTTTTAATCCTGGCTTAACAAATGACCAAATTTGGTAAAATATATATGGGAAAGAAAAAACGACTCCCCCCATTATACTTGTCATTAAAGCGTATGAGAATTGGCCAGATAGATCTATGTTTTGCATGTTTAGAACAATATCAGCTGGAACTACACCAAAATATTTGTGCATAAATTTAAAGGTGATGAAATCAGGATGAGCCATTGAAAGAAATACGTGGTTCATTATCCATTCTTGATTCCACCATATAACGACAGAAATGGCAAGTATTGATACAGAGCACTTTACAAGTCTCCATCTTAATTCTTCTAAATGGTCCAAAAAGGACATTTTCTTTTCTGTATTCATATCAGGTACAAAGTTAATGAATCGTTTTGAATGATTTGTTTTTCAAGGTCAATCCATTGTGTTTTTTTAAGATTTTTTCACTTTTTTTTAAGTTGATTTTATTTTAATAATTGCTTTACAAGCTTAATAGCTATAAAAAAGGCTCCTATCTTTGTTAAAACAGTACCTATCGAAAATCCAAAAAAAAATAAATAATACTATTGTAATACGGATTTTAATGTCGTACTTTCGTAGTAACAACATTTCACTACTATTTAATAATACCATTAATTATACATTAGAAATGGCTGAATTTAATTTAAAAGTTGCGTTACGTAAGTTTTTTGGATTTGATAGTTTTAAAGGGACTCAAGAAGATATTATAACAAATGTTTTAAATGGGAATAATACGTTTGTTATTATGCCTACAGGTGGAGGAAAATCGATGTGCTATCAATTGCCTGCACTTTTGTTAGATGGGACTGCAGTAATAGTTTCTCCTTTGATTGCTTTGATGAAAAATCAAGTAGATGCTATTCGGAACGTTAGTGATGATGAAAATATTGCTCATTTTTTAAATTCTTCTTTAACCAAGACAGAAATAGCTAGAGTCAAAAAGGATGTACAAGATGGTAAAACTAAAATGTTGTATGTTGCACCTGAATCTTTAACCAAACTTGAAAATATTGCTTTCCTAACTTCTGTAAATGTTTCTTTCTTTGCAATTGATGAAGCTCATTGTATTTCTGAGTGGGGGCATGATTTTAGACCTGAATATAGAAGATTACGTGAAATTTTTGAAAAAATTTCTGATGTACCTGTTATTGCACTTACAGCAACGGCAACTCCTAAAGTTCAATATGATATTCAGAAAAATTTGAACATGTTGGATGCAAAGGTCTTTAAATCTTCGTTTAATAGGGATAATTTATATTATGAAATTCGTCCTAAAAAAGATGTTGAAAAAGAAATTATACGTTATATAAGAACGAAAGAAGGTAAAAGTGGTATTATTTATTGCTTGAGTCGTAAAAAGGTAGAGGAAATTGCCGAACTTCTTCAGGTGAATGGGATTAATGCTTTACCATATCATGCTGGGTTGGACGCTTCAACGAGGGCGAAACACCAAGACATGTTTTTAATGGAGGATGCTTCTATTATTGTTGCTACTATTGCTTTTGGAATGGGGATTGATAAGCCTGATGTTCGTTTTGTTATTCATCATGATATTCCAAAATCGTTAGAAAGTTATTACCAAGAGACAGGAAGAGCTGGAAGAGATGGAGGTGAAGGGGATTGCTTAGTTTTTTATAATTACAAAGATATTGAAAAATTAGAAAAGTTTCTTCAAGGTAAACCTGTTGCTGAACAAGAGATAGGTAAACAATTATTGAATGAAATGGTTTCTTTTGCTGAAACATCAGTATGTAGAAGAAAATTTATACTCCATTATTTCGGGGAAGAGTTTGAAGAGCATCGGTGTAGTAGTTTGTGTGACAATTGTCGCCATCCAAAAGAGAAAAGTGAAGGGAAAGAATATATGCAAATGCTACTTGAATCATTGATCGATCTTCAAGAAATGCAAAAATACAAACATTATTGTTCTTATTTAGTAGGAAGTGTTACTGCGGATATCAAAAGCTATAAACACGATCAATTACCTCGTTTTGGAATTGGAAAAGAGAAAGATGAGAATTTTTGGAATGCTTTAATTAGACAAGCCTTAGTTTATGGATATATTTCTAAAGACATTGAGTCTTATGGGATTATGAAATTAACGGACAAAGGGCATGATTTTATTAAAAATCCAACTCCATTTACTATTGTTAAAGAACATGATTATTCTTCGATAGATGATGATATTTCTATTGCAACTGTTGGAGGTGGAGCTTTTGATGAAGCTTTGTATGGAATGTTGATTGATTTACGTAAATCTTTGTCTAAAGAAAATAGTATTCCTCCTTTTGTAATTTTTCAAGAGCCTTCCCTGGTTGATATGTGTTTTCATTATCCGATTACCATTGATGAGTTAACGAATATTCAAGGTGTCGGAAACGGGAAAGCATCTCGTTATGGATTACCATTTATTGAATTGATTAATAATTATGTAATCGATAATGATATTGAAAGACCAAACGATTTAGTGGTGAAATCGTTGGTCAATAAATCAATTTTAAAGGTTCAATTAATTCAAAATATTGATAGAAAATTACCGCTTGAAGATATTGGTAGAGCTTTAGGGAAATCAATTGATGAGGTAATTGAAGAAATTGAATCCATTGTTTCTTCAGGGACCAGAGTGAATATCAATTACTATATTGAAGATATTTTAGATAGAGATAATCAAGAAGAGATCTATGATTACTTTTCTGACGCTGAATCAGATGATTTAAAAATGGCCTACCATGAATTTGACGGTGATTATTCGGAAGAAGAATTGAGATTAATGAGAATAAAGTTTATGAGTGAAATGGCAAATTAATCACCATCATTTCTTTAAAAAATACGGAGCTGTCATTTTTTTGACAGCTTTTTTTTTGTGCATTTTTAATCTATTAAAAGCTTTATTTGTAGAAAAAGAGTCTATTTGTCCTATAAAATATCTTTAAATGTATTTGTTAAAATATTGATTTGCAAGTGTTTTAAACTTTCTGTTGACTTATTATTTATTTTTTAAATTGAATTTTTATTTTTTTTATAAATAAAATGGTTATACATTTGACAAAAAAAACGACAAATGATAAATTATAATAATTTCTTTAATAATAATCACTTTATGTGAAAGGAAAGAATTATGTAATTTTTAAAATACTTAAGCTTTCCAATTTGGAAAGCTTTTTTTTTGACTTAAAATAAATAAAATGAAAACATTTAAAATAAAAATGACTTTAGTAGAAGCAAGATCATTTCAAAATAATTATAATAATCACACTTTGTGAAAAGGGAAAGGTATATAGTAAACTCATACTAGGCTTTCCAATTCGGAAAGCCTTTTTTTTTTAATCTTAAAATAAAATAAACAAATGGAAACAATCAAAACAAGTCAAGTAGTTTTAACAGAGTTAGCTACAGAAAGAGCAATTTCAGAATTGAAATTAAAATTTTCTTCATCGTTAGGAGATGTATTAAACCTTATAAAAGTAGAAGCTCCTCTTTTAGTTGTAAAAGGAACAGGAATTAACGATGATTTAAACGGAATTGAAAGCCCAGTTACTGTAAACATTAAAGAAATGCCTGAAGTTACTGTTGAAATAGTTCATTCATTAGCTAAATGGAAACGAGCTAAATTGGCAAGATTGAAAGCTCCTCAAGGTTTAGGGATTTGTACTGACATGAAAGCTTTACGTCCAGATGAAGATTTCTCTCCAATTCACAGTATTTATGTGGATCAATGGGATTGGGAAAAAGTAATAGATAAATCGGATAGAACGCTTACTTATTTAAAAAGCACAGTCAGAGATATTTATAAAACGATTTTAGAGACGAGTAAAGAAATTATAGAAAAATATGATTTAGAAGCTTTATCTCTTCCTGAACAAATAACGTTTATTCACACAGAAGATTTATTAGAAGAATATCCAACATTGACAGCTAAAGAAAGAGAGGATAAAATTTGTCAAGAATTCGGAGCAGTTTTCTTAATAGGAATTGGTGGAGATTTAGCTGATGGAAAACCTCATGATGGAAGAGCACCAGATTATGATGATTGGACAACTGAATCTATTGATGGAAGAAAAGGATTGAACGGAGATATTCTAGTTTGGAACGAAGTGTTAGAACGATCGTATGAGTTATCTTCGATGGGAATTCGAGTTAGTCCGGAATCGTTAAAAAAACAACTTTCTTTAAGAGGTCAAGAACAACGTTTAGAAATGTATTGGCATAAACAATTAGTGAGCGAACAACTTCCTTATTCAATAGGTGGGGGAATTGGTCAATCTCGTTTAGCAATGTTTATTCTTCAGAAAAAACACATTGGAGAAGTTCAAAGTAGCATTTGGTCTGATGAAGTTTTAGAAAAATTATCAAAAGAGGGTGTTAAATTGTTGTAATTATTTTTCTGTTTTGTCCTATTGATTAAATCAATTTTATATTTTTAAATTGCTGAATATAAGTATTTTAATTTAAAGTAAAAAACATATAAATTTTATTTATTTTTAAAAAGTTTAATTAAATAGTAGATTTTATAGAATAAAATATCATAACTTTGAGGCCATAAGTAAATACAAACATAATAAACACAAAATGAAACAATTTAGCAATTTCTTTTTTTACTATTATCACTTTAAGTGAGTGGAAGAGTTTTGTTATGTAGTCACTATATAGAAAGCCTTCCAATTTGGAAGGCTTTTTTTATACGAGCAGTTTTTGAATATTAAACATTAAATGAATTTTAAATGAATGAAATTATGAGAAATCACGTTATAGCTATACAAGGATCAGTATCTTCTTTCCATGATTTAGCTGCTAAAAAGTACTTCGGTGAAGATGTCACTATTTTGGAATGTGGATCATTTAAAGAAGTGTGTGACAAATTAGAAAATAACAAAGTTGATTACGGAATCATTGCTATTGAAAATAAAGTAGCAGGAAGTATTCTTCTGAATTATCAATTGATTGACACTCACAATCTTCATATCATTGGAGAAACCTATCTACCGATTGAACTACAATTATTGGCAAAACCAGGAACAAAGTTGGGAGACATTCGTGAAATTATTTCTCATCCAATGGCACTTGGTCAATCTCAATTATTTCTTTCAAGTTTAGATAATGTTGTTGTTTCGGAATTCAAAGACACGGCTACTTCTGCTAAATTAGTGTCTGAAGATAGAGAAAATAAATTAGCCGTAATTGCTGGACCAACAGTTGGAAAAACTTATGGTTTAGAAGTTGTCAAAGATAATGTGGGTGATGAAAATCCAAATTTCACACGATTCTATATTTTAAGCAAAGGAGCTGATTTCGATGCTCATCCAAATAAAGGATCAGTAACATTGAAAACGCATAATCATGTAGGAGGATTGAGTGATATTTTGGTTGTTTTGAAAGAGGCAAATTTAAATTTGACAAAAATTCAAAGTGTTCCAATTCCTAAAAATCCGTCTTCATATGCTTTCCATTTGGACATTGAATTCGAAGATAAAAAAGTGTTCGATGAAACAATATCAAAATTAGCACCCCTTGTAGAATCAATAAAAGTGTTAGGGATTTACAAAGGAGAATCATTACCTATTTAAAAAAGACAAATTATGGAAACAAATACAGACATAAAAAATATAGCAATGGCAGATTTAATTAAAAAACAAAATTTAATCATTTCGGGACCTTGTAGTGCTGAAAATGAAGAACAAGTTATTCGTACTGCTTTAGAATTAAAAGCAACTGGTAGAGTTGACGTTTTAAGAGCTGGAGTTTGGAAGCCTAGAACAAATCCTGGAGGATTCGAAGGTGCTGGAGGAAAAGCTTTATCGTGGTTATTACAAGCAAAAAAGTTAACGGGATTGCCTACCGCAGTTGAAGTTGCGACAAGTAAACACGTTGAAGATGCATTGAGTTTCGATACAGATATCTTATGGATTGGTGCAAGAACAACAGTTAATCCTTTCAGTATTCAAAATATTGCAGACGCATTGAAAGGGACGAACACAACCGTTTTGATAAAAAATCCAATTAATCCTGATATTAAATTATGGATTGGAGCGATAGAAAGACTTCAAAAAGTTGGAATTGAAAATATTGGATTGATTCACAGAGGTTTCTCGTCATACGGAAATTCGGAATACAGAAATGCTCCGTTGTGGCAAATTCCTATTGAGATGAAACGATTATTCCCCGATATGCCAATGATTTGTGACCCTTCTCACATCTGCGGTAAAAAAGAAACACTTTTAGAAATTTCTCAAAAAAGTATTGATTTAGCTTACAGCGGATTAATTATTGAATCTCACTGTGATCCAAGTGTAGCCTTGACAGACAAAGAGCAGCAAGTTACACCTCAACAATTGGTAGAATTATTAGATGCAATGGTTTTGAAAACTATTTCAACGGGTAAAAAAGATTTTGTTGATGAATTGAATCACTTGAGAGCTCAAATTGATTGTTTCGATGATGAACTTTTAGCGTTAATTTCTAATCGAATGAAAGTAGCTAGAAAAATTGGTGAAATTAAGATTGAAAATGATGTAACTGTTTTACAGGCTTCAAGATGGAATGAAATTTTAGATCGTACAATTAAAAAATCAGCAGGATTAGATTTAGGTTCTACTTTCATTCAATCATACATGGAGGCGATTCACATTGAAAGTATTAGAATTCAAGATTCACTTAATAAAATGAAATAATGATTATTAAAGTAAAAACGGATAAAAAAACCAAAGTTTTATTCAATTTTAATTTTAAAAACATTGAGAAAATTTCTAAGAAATACAATAAATTAATCTTAGTTGTTGATCACAATGTCTATAAATATCATAGCAGTATATTTTCTGAAATTGAGCATGTTATTGTGGTTGAAGGTGGTGAAAACACGAAAACACTAATTGAGTCTCAAGAAATAATAGATAAATTATTGAAATTGGGTGCTGATAAAAACAGTTTGATCATTGGTATTGGAGGAGGAGTAATTACTGATCTTGTTGGGTTTGTCGCTTCGATTTACAAAAGAGGAATTCCTTTTGGATTTATACCAACGACGGTTTTGTGTGCTGTTGACGCTGCAATTGGTGGAAAAAATGGGGTAAATCAAGGTTTGATAAAAAACTGTATCGGTACAATTAATCAACCTGATCTTATTTTATATGATTACCAGTTTTTTAAATCTCTGCCAGAAGTCGAATTTTCTAATGGTTTTGCTGAAGTAATTAAGTATGGTTGTATTTGTGATACTGAATTGTTTGATTATTTAGAGTCTTATGATCTTCAATATTTCATTAAATCTCCAGTTGCTTTACAAATGGTGGTTCAAAAATGTTTGTCAATTAAAGCGAAGATAATTCAAAAAGATCCAAACGATAATACGATCCGTAAGACTTTAAATTTTGGTCATACAATTGGTCATGCTATTGAAAAGGATTTAAATTTGAAACATGGTTTTGCAGTGAGTATTGGGATGATTTATGCTTCTCAATTATCTATTCTTAAAGGCGAATTTACTAGAGATGAATTGGAAAGAGTTTCCGAATTACTTCAAAAATATGAATTGCCTATAACTGAAAACGTGAAAAGTTCTTCTGTTCTTTCATTGATTACGAACGACAAAAAGAAAAATGGAGGGTCAATCGATTTCATTTTATTAAAATCGATTGGGGAATCTGAAATTGTCACCTTAACATTTGACGAAATTAAACAAGATTTTAAAAAAATATTCAATGGAGCAAATAGTTTATCCTTCGCTTGATATTACTGGTAAAATAAAAATTCCTGCTTCTAAAAGTTTTGGACAAAGAGCTTATGCTGCGGCACTTTTAGTAAATGGAGAAACATCTATTCGTGATTTTGGGGTTTCAGATGATGAAAATGCAGCTTTAGAAATAATTAAACAAGCGGGAGCAACTGTTAGAGAAGTTTCAAAGAATGTAATTCGTATTACAAGTTCTGGAATTAATCAAAAAGATTTAGCTATTAATTATGGCGAATCTGGACTTTCGGCAAGAATGTTTACTCCTCTTTTGGCAGTGAGTAATAATTCTGTAAAAATGAATGCAAAAGGTACGCTTTTGTCTCGTCCAATGAATTTTTTTGATACTATTTTAAAAGGATTAGAAGTAGATTTCACATCAACAAATGGACATTTACCTTTTGAAATGAAAGGTCCTCTTGTACCGAAAGATTGTACGATTGATGGTTCTATGAGTTCTCAATTTATCACGGGTTTAATTTATGCCTATGCAGCTTCTCCTTTGACAAAAAAAGTTCAAATTAAAATTGAAAATCCAACGAGTATACCCTATATTTTATTGACTTTAGACGTGTTAAATAAGTTCGGGGTAGAGGTTGTTTTAGAAAATGAGACGCTTTATTTTGATGGACCTTATGTTTTTAAATCGACCTCAATTTCTGTAGAAGGGGATTGGAGTAGTGCTTCATTTTTATTGGTTGCGGGTGCTATTTCAGGTGCTGTTACTATTGATAATTTAAATAGTGATTCTCAACAAGCTGATAAAAAATTAATAGGTGCTTTAAAAGATTTTGGAGCAACTGTTTTAGAAAATAATTCATCGATAACGATAACAAAAAATGAAAACAAAGCTTTTTATTTTGATGCGACTCATTGTCCTGATTTGTTTCCTCCTTTAGCTGTATTAGCTATGTTTGCAGATGGTGTTAGTTCTATTAAAGGAGTTAATAGGTTAATGAATAAAGAAAGCAATCGCTCCATTGCAATTCAAGAAGAATTAGGGAAAATGGGTGCATTAATCGTTGTAAAAGAGGATGAAATGTTCATAAAAGGTATTAAAAAAAGTAAGTCTACTGTTGTTAATTCCCATGGTGATCATCGAATTGCTATGGCGTGTGCAATTGCTGCTTTAAAAGCTGATGGACCTGTTACAATACAAGATTCTCAAGCGATTAATAAATCATATCCTTTGTTTTTTGAGCATTTACTTGAAATTCAAAATAATTAATAAAATACAAGAAATGAATTCATTTGGAACAATCTTTAGAACTTCAATTTTCGGAGAATCTCACGGAAATACAATAGGAATAGTTTTAGACGGAGTACCGTCTGGGATAGCTCTTTGTGTAGAAGATTTTGAAAAAGATATCAATAGAAGAAAACCTGGTGCAATAGGAACAACTCCTCGTATAGAAAGCGATTTGCCAATTCTTTCTAGTGGGGTTTTTAATGGGAAGACTACGGGTGCTCCTTTGACGATTCTTTTTGAAAATAAAAACACTATTTCAAAAGATTATGAGTCATTGAGGAAAACGCCTCGTCCGGGTCATGCTGATTTTGTTGCGACAAAAAAATTTGACGGTTTTGAAGATTACAGAGGAGGTGGTCATTTTTCGGGTAGATTAACCGTTCTTTTAGTAGCAGCAGGAGTTGTTGCCAAAAAAGTGTTGAATTCGATAAAAGTGGAAGCTGAACTGATTGAAGCAGGAGGAGAATCAGATATCGAAAAAGGACTTGAAAAAGCATTAAAAATTCAAGATAGTATTGGCGGGATTATTCAATGCCGAGTTTCTGGTTTACCAATTGGATTAGGAGAACCGTTTTTTGATTCAGTGGAATCATTAATTGCTCATGCTGTTTTTGCGGTTCCTGCTGTAAAAGGAATTGACTTTGGTGCGGGTTTTTCATCCGCAAAAATGCTTGGCTCGGAACATAATGACGCGATTATTGGAATGGATGGGTTAACCAAAACAAATTACGCTGGAGGAATTGTAGGAGGGATAACAAATGGAAATGAATTGACATTCAAAGTTGTTATTAAGCCGACTTCAAGTACACCAAAAATACAGCAATCAATTAATTTAAAATCTGGAAAAGTAGAAGATTTTCAAGTGAAAGGAAGACATGATTTATGTATAGCATTGAGAGCTCCAGTTGTAATAGAGGCAGTTACAGCTATTGTAATTTCGGACTTAATTTTGAGAAATCATTTCCGTTCAAAATCGATTATTGATAATTTAAAATTGGAAGAATATTCAATTCATTAAGAAACTGTTTTGATGTTACTTTTTATAATTTTTATGAGTTTGTTTTTTGAAGTTAGATTCATTATTTGAACAATCTCAAATTGATAACGAAGAACATCGAAAAAGAGGTCATGACAAATTCCAAATTTAAATTACAAACAGTTTCTAATTTATTAATTCATTTATCTTTTTATCTTTATTCTTTCAGTTGCGAGTTTAAAACTGTCTATCTCAAATTCTAAAATCTATTGTCTAAAATATGATTGGTCAAAAATTACATGATTTATTAGATGTCTTAAGTGTTTCACACGTGAAATTACTTGATTTTAAATGTATGAGTAGTTCAGATAAAAGATTAGTGCTCTTGAAAAAAATTATTCATGAAAAAGATTTGACTATTGAACTTTTAAATGATATTTTAGCTCTAGAAGTTAAAAAAATATGGTCAAACTCAAATATTAAAGAGCATAATCTTAAAATTAGAAGAACCGTAAACTACTTTGTTGAACAAATTGAAAAAGTAATTTTAGAATCCTTTTTAGAGAAAAATTCAAGTGCCAAAAATATTTTACTTGCTCGAGCAATCGAAAAAAGTGGAAATATGAATTTATTGAACCGTTATTATGATAAAACCTATTCAACTTCTGTTGAAGAAGAAGATACATTTTATCAATTAATGGGTTTAAATGGTAAAATTAGAATGCGATATGCTTCTCAATCTGAGAAAGATTTAGAAGATGCTCTCCATTTAAATGAAGAGTTTATCAAAGTTTTAAAATATACGAACTATAATAGTCCCCATTTTCTGGACAGCTGATTAAAGTGTAATTTTAACAGTTGAATATGAAAAAAGAGAGAAGAAAATTTACGTCGGCATTCAAGGCTAAGGTAGCCATTGAAGCAATTAAAGAGGATATGACAATCCAAGAACTGG
>CANJKA010000026.1 GCA_947474675.1 Flavobacteriales bacterium | reverse complement strand
GGATCAAATTTCCATAAATCACCTTTTTCCACTTCTAACAATGTATTTTGTAAACTTTCAGCACCTCCATATAACCAGAAATTACCTAATTGATCTGTCCAAGTAAAACTGTTCCATCGTCCACTTGGTATGTTAGAAAGCGATGAAACGCCTTTAGTACCATAATTCGAAAGTTTATTCTTTAAAGTATTTCCTCCTATTAAATTCCAACGGTTGGTTGAAATTTCAAATTTCCACATATCTCCAAGAAAGCCTTTTTCCTGATTAAGATCTAATCCAAATCCACCAAATAACCATAAATTACCCTCTTTATCTGTCCAGGTAGCACTTCCAGATCTACTACTCGGTTTTGCTAAACATTGATTATCCCAATAGTTACAATAGTCTCCCATTTCGTAATAAGTGCTATCCCCACAAACCCAATTCCAATCTTGAGAAAAAGAAGTTTTAACAATAAAAAATAGAAATAAAAAAAATATTAATTTTGGGCTGAAAAATGCTTTTAACATCATAATAATTTAAGTTGTAGATTTGTTAACGATCCTAATTTATTTTAGTTGTAAATATAATTACATTATTTAACTATCCAATTTCCAACTAAATAAATATCAATTTATGATTTCAATATTATATTACATCTGTTAAATTACTTTGTACATCGTTTTATTCATTTCACCAGAAACGCTAAACAAACAAAGATCAACTCCTTTTTTCAAATCTCTACTTGCAGTTGCAGAAGATATATCTTTAAAAATAGCCATGTAATCTTTTCTTGTAAATTCAGTAGAACAAACACTTATAAAATAATCTATTCGATCAACATCTTTTAAGATTCTATTATTATAATTTAATAATTGTTTAAGCGATTTGTCAATCACATCCAACATGTATTCAATAAAAGGTGTTGATTTACCAATGCTATCACTCGCTGACAATGCCTTATAATAATCACTTTGAGTTTGACTTATTAATGTTTCGAATGATAAAAACTCAAAAATTGGATATTCAGAAAGTAAAATAACAGTTTGCCAAAGCCTACCCATTCTTCCATTCCCATCTATAAACGGATGAATAAACTCCATTTCATAATGAAATACACAACTTTTCACAAGAGTCAATTCATCTTTATTTTCAAGATACTTAAACAAATCATTCATTAAAAACGGTACGTTCTCAAAAGGAGTTGCTACATGCTCTACTTTATCTCCTTTAACAATACCAACTCCTTGCTTTCTATATTTTCCTGCATCCGATATTAAGCCCTGCATCAATTCTTTGTGTGCCGCTAAAAAACTTGAACTTGCTGTTTTTTTGTAGGTGATAAGTTTATCATACACTCGAATTGCATTCAACACTTCCAAAATATCTTTTTCAGGTCCAATTACATGTTTTTTTTCAATTAAGGCCATTATTTGTTCTTCAGACAACGTATTTCCTTCAATTTGCAGCGAAGAATGAATAGTTTTGATTCTATTTTGTTTCCGTAATTGAGGTGACTGCTTACTCAAATAGTTAGCATTTACTTCACCTATACTTACTGAAATATAAGTAATTAACTTTAATATTTTTGAAGTAATATCATAAGGAGGAATCATTGATAGTATTATTTGATAGTATCAAAGATAGAATTTTAAATTGATGATTACAAAACTAATAAGATTAATGTTTTTCCATTTCAATTTATCTTCAAAAAAATCAACCAATCTGAATCCAAAAAGACACCCCGCTTTTCTCTACATTTTTAAGGTTTTCATGATCCCAAATAGGATCCAGGATAGAAATTAAATCTTTGTCCTCACTGATGAAATAATTTGGAAAAATAGTTCTGTATTTATCTGGATTTGCCATCAACAACGTTGCTAATAAATATTGTTCAGAACAGAATCTATTACTCATCGATTGTGGGTAATCACTTGGTAAATAAATATCACTGAAATGAACGATAACTCCTTTTTTCAAAAAAGGTAAAATCTCTAAAAAACAAATTTTAGCAGTTGAATTCGAAAAATGACTGTGAGAATTATCTATAAATAAAATATCATTCTCTTTTAAATCATTTATCAGGGTCTGAATATGATCTAAACGGGTTAAATCAACTGTAGATATTTTTGTTGAAAGTTTAGAATCAAGAATAGCCTTTTTTGCCACTTTTGTATACTCCCCCTCTCCTATCTGAACAAATCTTGTAGGTTTAAATTTTGAAACAACCCCATAAAGAGCAACAATATCTAAAGTCTTTAAAGATCTCGAATTCCAAGTCGGTTGTTCATTATCTATTTCGTCTTTATGATCTTTAATTTGTTGAAGAGAATCCGAAATATGTAATAAATCACGTAAAGTTGAGGCGTATAATTCTCTATTTATATTTATCGTTGTATATAAAATAGAATGCGAAGGTAAACCATGCCCAAATCGTGGACTTTGAAGTTCCAGATTATCAATATGAATCGTTTGAAATTTGGACGATAAAAACTTAAAAAATGATTTTTTTTTCATATCTCTTTAATTTTACACCTTTTTAGTATCCAACATTTTAAAAGGTAAATTCTAGCAATACAAATATCAAATTAGTTTTTAATATAGCAACCTTTTATTTAAATTATTCTGATTGATCTTCTAAAGACTCCCCTTTTATCAGCGAACCTTCTTCTGTTTTCGTAGAAGTTGAAACCAATTTATGGATGTCAGCCATTTCTTTGTCCGTTAAATCTCTCCATTTCCCAGGTGCGATTCCATCTAAAGTAACGTTCATGATTCTCAATCGTTTCAATCGATAGACCTTATAACCTAAATAGTCACACATTCTACGAATTTGGCGATTCAATCCTTGCGTTAGAATAATTTTAAAAACAAATTCACTTTCTTGTTCAACAAAACATTTTTGTGTAACAGTATCCAAAATTGGAATCCCATTACTCATTTGATAAATGAAATCTTCTGTTATTGGTTTGTGTACCATAACAGCATATTCTTTTTCGTGGTTATTTCCAGCTCGAAGAATTTTATTGACAATATCGCCATCGTTTGTTAGAAAAATTAATCCTTCAGAAGGTTTATCTAGTCTCCCAATTGGAAAAATTCGTTCTTTGTGTTTGATGAAATCGATGATATTTCCCTCAACATCTCTTTCAGTTGTACATGTAATTCCTGTCGGTTTGTTGAACGCGATATAAATTAATTTAGAATCTCTAACTAATACCTTTCCATCGATTACAATTTCATCCGACATCGTAACTCGATCACCAAGTACGCCTACTTCACCATTTAAAACAACTCGACCTTCTTCAATGATTTTATCAGCACCACGACGAGAACAGAATCCAGTATCGCTAATGGCTTTGTTTAATCGAATTGAGTTTACAGTATTTTCTTCCATTTCAACAAAGATTTATTGAGCAATCTCGATTTTCAATTTCTTACCCTTCACTTTTTCGTTTTGGATATCTTGCAACAATTGTCCTACTTTATGTCTTTTTACAGAAGCATACGAACTAAAATCTTGTACAATAATTAAACCTAAATCGAATTTCTCTAAATTTCCTTTTTTAGAAAGAAATCCAACGATATCGATTTTATTGATTTTATCTTTTTTACCTCCACTTAAATAAAGCGTAACCCATTCCGGTTTTTTCGGCATTGCATTGTCATCTTTTAACTTAACCGTTTCTGGTCTTTTCTTAATGTAATCTGGCATATCTTCATCACGAGACATTAATAAGAATGATGTTCCAGTTGCAGACATACGAGCCGTTCTACCATTTCTATGGATAAATCCATCCTCTTTTGGAGGCATGTGGTAATGAATAATGTATTTAATTTCAGGAATATCTAATCCACGAGCCGCAAGATCAGTAGTAATCAAATAATTAGAACTTCCGTTTCTAAATTTAATCATTGTACGTTCTCGTTCTGTTTGATCTAATCCACCATGAAAAAACGTATTTACAACACCCATTTCAGTCAAAAATTCTGAAATACGTTCCACTGCATCTCTGTGATTACAGAAAACAATTGTCGATTCATTGGTGTTTTGACAGATTAAATCAAAAAGCGTTTGCATTTTATCTTTATCCTCAGACACCACCATTTTCAATGTTAATCCTTCTGAAGCTCCTGATAAAAAGTTCAACTGAATTGGATCAATAACTCCTGTGAAAGCAGGAATATCTTTCATTTCAGTAGCAGAAATAAGCATACGTTTTTGAAGACTGTTTAATTCTCCAACAATATATCCCATTTCTTCTTGGAAACCCATTTCTAGAGATTTGTCGAATTCATCTAAGATCAAGATTTTCACTTTGCTTAAATCTAAATTCCCTCTGTTATTATGGTCACAAATTCTACCCGGTGTTCCAACTAATACAGCTGGAGCTTGCGTGAAATTATTTTCCTCTACTTTAATTGAATGTCCACCATACGTCGAATTCACTTTGAAAGAAGTTCCTAATGATCTAAAAACCTCTTCGATTTGAATCGCTAATTCACGAGATGGAGTGACGATTAACGCTTGAATGTGATCCGCATTTGGATCTAAGTGTTGTAACAATGGAAGTAAAAAAGCCAATGTTTTACCTGAACCAGTTGGAGAAAGTAAAACACAATCTTCTGTCCCTTTGTTTGCTTCGATTGAAGCCAATTGCATTTCATTTAAAGCATCAATCTTTAAATTTGAAAGTACTTTTTGTATGTGATTTTCCATTTTATTTCTTTAAAATTATCGTCCAAGATCCTCTTGTAGTACCTTCACGCTTTAATATTCCTTCTTGTTTTAATTTATCTAAGTGATATTTTACACCATCTTCAGTAATATCTCCTAATAATTCGGATACGTCTTTTCTACTTAAAGTAGGTGTTTTAATCAATAGTTCTAATATTCTATTTTGTACATTTTGACTATCCATTTGGGTAGTAACTTGGGTAGTAACTTGGGTAGTATCTTGGGTAGTAACTTGGGTAGTAGTTTTTTCCTTATCTAAAATTACAATCCAATGTCCATTAGTTGTTCCTGAGCGTTGAATTCTACCCTCTTTTTTAAGCTTATCCAGATGATACCTAACCCCATCTTCAGTGATTTCACCAATCAAATCAGTTAAATTCTTTCGACTTAATTCAGGGTTTTCAATTAACAATTCAAGAATACTTTCTGTTATTTTCTGACTCTGCATTTGGGTAGTCATTTGGGTAGTAACTTGGGTAGTAACTTGGGTAGCAACTTGGGTAGCAACTTGGGTAGTAGTTTTATCAAGCGGAATGATTGCTTTAAAAACATCACCTTCAATAAATATCGGATGCGTTTCAGGAGTATATAACTCACAAAATTTATACATATTTCTTACACCAGAACCTAATTCATCAACCCATCCAATTTCTTTAAAAAAACGAGCTATCATTGGATTTTTTGGAAATGGAGAAAAATTATTTGGATCAATATTCCCAATACTATGTGACTTATTCCAATTTTCTGTTGAAACTTTAAATTTATCAATAATTAATTTTGCAGGAAATGGACTAACATATTCTCTATGAACTAGCAGATTACCTACTATCTCTCTAAATAATTTATCGCGAACATTTATTCGTTGATCTCCATCTAAATGAAATTTTTCAGGTAAATGTTTGCTAATAAATCCCATTAAATGATCGTAACTATCAATCAGATTTAATCGAACATCATCTCTGTCATCATAACGATCTTCATTTTCAACACGAAGTATTGCATCTGTTTTATGATGCGGTAAAACGTTTAAAATGAGCTCTTCTTTTCCTAATAATAAAATCCCGGCTAACGTAAAACCTTCTCTTCCAGTCTGCATATCTTTTTTATACAATCCAGCTGATTTCATCAATTCTTCATTATTCAATTCAAGCCAAGGGTGATTTGGGCGTTGATTTCTAACCAAAGCTCTTACACGATCAAATAAAGATGATTTAAAATCGGATAGTTGAACAAATGGAAATACCTGATTTTCAGAATATGATTTTTGCTTTTTCAAATACAATTGCGTGACCAAATCTGGATGATTTGTTATATTAAAATCACCATCCTCATTTCTATCAAAAATTTTTCCAGCAGTACTATGAACTTGAGAACTTTCAGGAACATAAATTGAAATCACCTTTTTACCTTCAACATCAACAACGTGAGGAGAAAGATAATAAGGTGGATTCAATTTTTGAGAATTATTCGCATTGACTACAATAGTGTCTAAGATTCCTGGAATAGAACCTTCATCAACACCTGTGATCTCTTTTTTATCGTTGATTCCTAATAATAAGTGACCTCCGCTTCTATTCAAAAACGCACAAATAGAATCAAAAGCATCTTTGTTCAGTTTATTCCTACATGTTTTAAACTCAACAGTACTACTTTCACCCTTGACCAATATCGCCTGAAGTTGTAAAAGAGTCATTTTTTTATTATTCTAAACTACTTAAAAATACAAAATATTAAAAATTATATGTCTATTTATCACAATTATCCTCCCCCTCAATCCCCCTCAGAAGGGGGAAGCACAATTGTAAATTTTAAAAAGTATAAATCGTGCATCTAACAAACACAGACCTAAAAACTAATACCTAATAACTAACAGCTAATCACTTATTTCCCTGCCAAGACCATTTCTTCTTCGGATTTCTATCCGCTTTTGGAACACCATCACCAGCCGCTCTATTTCCAGAACCTTTATCAGTTCTTTTATTCGGATTAACAGGACGTTGATTTCTAGTTTGAGGTTTAGCTTTCGCTTTTCCTTCAGGAACTAAATTTTGAGCTGGAAAAGGATGATCTTCATTAACGGGTAATTGAATGTCAATTAATTTCTGAATATCTCTTAAAAATTCTCTTTCCTCCACATCGCAAAAAGTAATTGCTTTACCGTTTGCCCCTGCTCTACCCGTTCTTCCGATACGGTGAACATACGTTTCAGGAATGTTTGGAATCTCGTAATTAATTACAAAAGCCAATTCATCGATATCAATTCCACGAGCAGCAATGTCAGTTGCCACCAATACACGAGTTGTGTGATCTTTGAAATTTTTCAAAGCTCTTTGTCTCGCATTTTGAGATTTATTTCCGTGAATTGCTTCAGCAGTAATTCCTTCTTTTGCAAGAATTTTCACTACTTTATCAGCACCATGTTTCGTTCTAGTAAAAACCAATGCCGTAACAATTGATTTATCTTGAAGTGTATGGATTAATAAGTCTTTTTTGTTTGCATTATCTACATAATACAATTCTTGTTGAATCGTTTCAGCCGTTGAAGAAACTGGAGTAACTTCTACTTTATCAGGATTTGTCAAGATAGTACTTGCTAAAACCATAATATTTTCAGGCATTGTAGCTGAGAAGAAAAGAGATTGACGTTTTGCAGGAATAACTTTTAACAGTTTCTTTACATCGTGAACAAATCCCATGTCTAGCATTCTATCCGCTTCATCTAAAACGAAAATACCAACATCGTTTAATTTAATGAAACCTTGACCTATTAAATCCAATAATCGACCTGGAGTAGCAATTAAAATTTCCACACCCGCTTTTAAAGCATTTACTTGTGGATTTTGAGGTACACCTCCAAAAATAACTGTTGAACGCAAGTTTGTATTTCTTCCGTAACTGTTAAAACTTTCGTTTATTTGAATCGCTAACTCTCTTGTTGGAGTAATAATTAACGCTTTAATTTTTCTTGGACCTCTGTCATTTCCTTTTTGATTGTACAATTGTTGTAAAATCGGAATGGCAAATGCAGCAGTTTTTCCTGTTCCAGTTTGTGCACAACCCAACAAATCACCCCCTTTAAGGATAATTGGAATTGCTTTTGCTTGAATTGGAGTTGGAGTTGTATAACCTTCGGTTGTTAGAGCGTTTAAGATCGGCTCTATAAGATCTAATTTTTCAAATGACATATAATGTGTTTACTTATTTGGTCTCCTATATTGAACTGAATGAGAACCTAAAGGAGTATAATTGGTGTAAAGGTACGACATTTTGTTTAACGACAGCCTATTAAAAGGATTTTGAAACATAGTAATTCTGAATTTTATTCAAATAAAGTGAATATATGTCTCAAATTATTTGCAAATTAGCATCCATTTAAGAAATTTAATTTAGTGAAATGAGCACAATTAGAAAAGCAACCATTCAAGATCTAGATCAATTATCAGAACTATTTGACTTATATAGAACGTTTTATAATAAAGCATCTGATTTAACAGCTGGAAAAGAATTCTTGAAAGAACGAATCATCAATTCTGAATCAGAAATATTTATTTCAATTATCGAGTCAAAAGCGGTAGGATTTGTTCAATTATATCCATATTTCTCTTCAACCCGTATGAAAAAGATGTGGCTATTGAATGATTTATTTGTCCATTCTGAATTCAGGGGAAAAGGAATTTCAAAAGAATTAATTGAGGTGTCAAAAAAACTTTGTATTGAAACGAATGCATGTGCTGTTAATTTAGAAACTTCTAAAATGAATGATATTGGAAATTCTTTATACCCAAGTACTGGATTTGTTTTAGATTTAGAAAACAACTATTATTCATGGACTAAAGAAAACTAATGGTGTAACTTTATTTTAAAAATATGTTATCAATTTAAGTTGATTTAAACCAATTATAATGACAAAAACAATACTAATCATTTGCTTATTTATTACCACTTTCTTTTCTTTCTCCCAGACACAAAAAGTATCTTTTAGCATTGTATCAAATGATGTAGATTGCTCTTTAATACCAAAACAAAAAAGCCTCTACTTAAATTTGAATGGCAAAGATTCATTAGTAAATCAAAGTGAATTTCTTGAATGTAAAAATGAATTTCAAATCCCTAAAATAAATGGTGTTTATCATTTTCAAATCAAGGCTGAAAATTATTCGAATATTAACATTGAATTTAAAATCACGGATGAAAGTCCTGAAATAATTGATCTAAAAATCTTAGAACTTAAAATGGCAGAAGTAAATCTAGATGAATTTACAGTAACTGGAATCAAAAGAAGTTTTATTCAAGTTGATGCTGACAAAACAACAATAACAGTTAAAGACAATCCTATTCTCACAACAAGTAGTCTTTTTGATGCCATTATAAAAATCCCAGGAATTATTGCTGATCCAGAAGGAGGATTTAGTGCTTACGGAAAACCTGCAACTGTTTATTTCGAAGGAATACCAGGAAATCTTTATGGCACTGATTTAACGAACTTATTAAAAAGTCTTCCTGCAACAACAATTGAAAAAATTGAAATTATTTCAAATCCAGGCGCATCATATGACGCAAATGTAAGTGGTGCAATAATAAACATAGTTAGCCTTTCTAGAGTTACCAAATGGATTTCAGGAACAGTGACATTAAATTATGGATTGAATGAAAATAACAAAATATTGCCGTCTCTAGTTATGAGTGGTAAGAACAATAAAATAAGTTGGCAATTTCAATCAGGATACTCCAATTATGAACGTTCAACAACTCAAATGACTTCAAAAAAATTCACTTCTTTCAATCCCGAAGCACAATTAAACACAAATTCTAATGAACAAGCTGCCAATGAATTTTATTATTTGAAACCGTCTATTAATTACAAAATAACCAAACGAGCAAATCTGGTTTTAAACTACAACATATCGACCAACCAAAGAAATAATACTGGTTTAAATCTGACCAATAGTCAAGGAATTAATTCACCTATCAATTTATCGAACAATTACACATTGAAAGCAAATGACATCAACAATGGTATCATTTTAAAATACAGATGTACATTGGATACACTAAAACGTATATTTGAGATCACTGCCAATTATAATGATTATTCCAAAAATCAATTAACAAAATCTACTCAAGTTGAAAATGAAATTTCAAATTTCAGCCTTTTAAACAACAACAATAGGGTGAAAAATTTTTACTTAAAGTCAGATCTAGAACTTCCATTTGCAAAGAAAAAAATCATGTTTAAAATGGGTTTAAAGTACAGTGAATTAATTGCTAATAGTGTTGGCGAATACAATTTACAAAATTCATCAAATGTGATTTTTCAACATTTAAATTACACTAACACTCTTGATTTCAATTACAAAGAAAGTAATTTAGGCGGATATTTCGAAGCAAAAAAAGATATTAAAAAATTAGCAGTAGTTGCAGGATTTAGAGTAGAAAACTTCACATTGAATAGGAAATCAGGTAGTTCACAGACAATGAGTAATAATTATCTAAATATATTTCCTTCCGTAAATGCAATTTACAGATTCGATCCTGACATCAACTTGGTAGGAAGTTATTCTCGAAAAATTGCAATCCCTAATTATAGTGAATTCGACCCAAATAATTCAGGGTATTATGACAATTATAATTCAAATTCAGGAAATTTATTATTAAAACCTAACTTCTTTGATAATTTCGAATTGAAATTCAGTATTTTCGATTACTTACAATTATCTGTAAATTATTCTCATTCAGAAACCTACAACATAGGAACGCATATAACACAGCCAAATTCACTTGAATCAATTCAGACTATTCAAACCTATCATAATGTCAATTCTTTAAATTATTTTTTCTCTATCCCTATTCCTTTTGGTGTTTTCAAAGAAGGATTAGCTTATTTTAATAATTCGATTGACATTGATCAAATAAATTACATGTACCTCTATACTGAAAGATCAACAACTACTATTTCTGACTATACATATTTAAACAAAAACAAACCTGTTTGGAACCATGGAGTCTCTTCCCAATTTATTCTACCTTACAAGATAAGACTGAATATAGATTATTGGGTTAGCACAAAAGGAACGTATCAAATTTATGAAATTACTAGAATTCAATCAGCTTTAGAGTTTGTTATCTCAAAAGACTTTTTAAAGAAAAAATTAAAAACTTCCATTTCAATTCAAGATATATTAAATCAAAATCAATTTACTTCTAACATATCTTTTGAAAACCTAAATTTAAATTTCTACAACAAAAACGACACGCGAATTATCTGGTTTAAAATCGCTTACACTTTTGGTAAATTTGAAAATTCTAATGAAGGATCAGATTTAGAAAATAAAAGTGTAAAGGATAATATTCCAACTTTATAAAAAAGAAAACATGCTAGAAATAAGACCAATCTGCGAGAATTGCGCAAAAGCATTACCTAACGAAAGTACAGAAGCAATGATTTGCACCTTCGAATGTACATTTTGTAAAGAATGCGTAGATACCATTTTAATGAATGTTTGTCCAAATTGTTCTGGTGGATTTGAAAAACGACCAATTAGACCAGAATCTATGTTAAATAAATATCCTGTTGAAGTTATTAAAATTCACAAACCTATAATTAAATAAAATCAGTACTTTTGTAGTAGAAAAACAACAATTATAGCATTATGAAGCACGTATCATTAAAAAGTATAGAAGCAGCGATCAAAAAAGTAGATAATTTAGACGATGATCAATTAGAAACATTATCTGAACAATATGCTTTAGCGCAAGAAACACTTT
This sequence comes from Flavobacteriales bacterium, assembly GCA_947474675.1. Classification (GTDB taxonomy): domain Bacteria; phylum Bacteroidota; class Bacteroidia; order Flavobacteriales_D; family Crocinitomicaceae; genus CAIUKX01. The sequence continues at coordinate 26,969 of CANJKA010000026.1, read as the reverse complement.
TAGGGTATGTAATGTCAGCTGCACTTGAGTATGAAAACGAACAATTAGAAGGTTTATTAATTTATTACTACTGCCTACTTTCTGAAACTTTTGCTCAAGAAGGTATTACTGTTCGACCAGTAACTGAAGACGATATCGATGCTTTTGAAGAACCGTACTTCCAAATGTTGGATTTATACTTCGAAAACGATGACGAAGAAGTATTGGAATCTTTCTGTGACCAACCAGAATTAACACAATTCATGGCCTTGGAAATTAGCACTGAAGATACTGACGGAACAAGTTTAGACGATGAAACAGCTACACAATTATTCATTGTAACACTTGCAATGATAACATTGATGGGAAGAGCATCAGTTGAAGCTTAATTTATTTTAAATTTCTTTTATTATGTTGAGTCCAAATCAAATCGTTGAGATGATGATGGAAAAAGACGCGTTCAGTAGTTGGATGGGAATTAACATTGAAAAAATCGAATTAGGTTCATCTGTCATTTCTTGTGAAGTAAAAGAAGAAATGCTAAATGGATTTCAGATTTTACATGGTGGAATAAGTTATTCTCTTTCGGATTCAGCTCTCGCCTTTGCTTCTAATAGTTATGGAAATAAATGTGTAAGTATAGAAACTTCAATATCACATACTCGGCCTGCAAAATTGGGTGATATATTAATTGCAACTTGCAAAGAAATTCACAGAGGTAGAAGTATTGGTATTTACGAAGTTTCGATTAAAAATCAAGATGATAAATTGATTTCTATTTTTAAAGGAACTGTTAATATCAGTTTGGAAGAATGGTGATTCATGAAAAATCATGAATCGATAAATTAATGATACGTGATAAAACACGTATATACTAACCATTCCATCTACGATGGATTTTTTTTTCATTTTTTAGTTCATCCCACAAATATTTTGTTACTTTTATAAGTAGAGTATAAAATTCTTTTTTTCAATTAAGATTTTATTCTGAATAACTTACAAAACGAAACAAATAAATAGGAATGAATAGACACATCAAAAAGGTTGCAATTCTTGGTTCAGGAGTGATGGGATCACGTATTGCTTGCCATTTCGCTAACATTGGATGCGAAGTTATTTTATTAGACATAGCTCCGAAAGAAATTTCTGAACAGGAATTAAAAAAAGGATTAACGCTTGATTCTCCTGCATTTAAAAACAAGATTGTTAACCAATCATTGGAATTTGCTGTAAAATCAAACCCATCTCCTATTTATAGAAAATCATTTGCTAAAAGAATTTCTACAGGAAATTTCGATGACGATATGTCGAAAATTTCTACGTGTGATTGGATAATCGAAGTAGTTATTGAAAGATTAGATATTAAACACCTTGTTTTTGATCAAGTTGAAAAATTTAGAAAACCAGGAACAATTATTTCTTCTAATACATCTGGAATTCCAATTCACATGATGTTAGAAGGTAGAAGTGATGATTTCAAAGCGCATTTTTGTGGATCTCATTTCTTTAATCCTCCTCGTTATTTACAGTTATTGGAAATTATTCCTACTCCTAGTACAAATCAAGAAGTGATTGATTTCTTAATGGATTACGGTCAACGTTTCCTAGGTAAAAAGACTGTTCTTTGTAAAGATACTCCTGCATTTATTGCAAACAGAGTTGGTGTTTACGGAATTATGGCTCTTTTCCATACTGTTGAAGAAATGGGCTTAACCGTTGAAGAAGTAGATAAATTGACTGGTCCAGTTTTGGGTCGTCCTAAATCTGCTACTTTCAGAACGTGTGATGTTGTTGGTTTAGACACATTGGTTCATGTTGCTAATGGATTGAAAGCTAATTGTCCAAACGACGAAGAAAAAGCATTGTTTGAATTGCCAAACTACGTTTCTAAAATGGTAGAAAATGGGTGGTTAGGTTCTAAATCTAAACAAGGATTCTATAAAAAAGTAACGAATGCTGATGGAAAGAGTGAAATCTTGACATTGGATTTGAAAACATTGGAATACCGTTCTGCAATCAAAGCGAAATTTTCGACATTAGAAATGACAAAATCTGTTGACGATTTAAAAACCCGCACAAAGATGTTATTCGCAGGAACAGATAGAGCTGGTGAGTTTTACAGAAAATTATTCGGTGGACTTTTCGCTTATGTTTCTAATAGATTACCTGAAATTTCAGATGACTTATATAAAATCGATGATGCTTTAAAAGCTGGTTTTGGTTGGGAAGTTGGTCCTTTCGAAACTTGGGATATTATCGGATTAGATAAAGGAATTAAATTAATAGCTGATGCTGGTCGTACCGCTCCACAATGGTTGGAAGACATGAAAGCAGCAGGTAAAACTACATTTTATCAAACTGAAAAAGGACAAAAACAATATTACGATCTTGCTACAAAATCGTATGTTACTATTCCTGGAACTGAAGACTTAATCATTTTAGATGCACTTCGTTCTGAAAATAAAGTTTGGGGAAATACAGATACAACATTGGTTGATTTAGGTGATGGAATTTTAAATCTTGAATTTCACACAAAAATGAATACAATTGGTGGAGGTGTTATTCAAGGAATAAATAAAGCCATCGATATCGTTGAACAAGGATACAAAGGATTAGTCATTTCAAATACTGGTCAAAATTTTACTGCTGGAGCAAATGTCGCAATGATATTTATGTTAGCAGTTGAACAAGACATGGACGAATTGAATTTTGCAATTAAAGCATTCCAAGACGCAATGATGCGCGTTCGTTATTGTAACATTCCAGTTGTTATTGCTCCTCACAATTTAGCTCTTGGTGGTGGATGTGAAATGTCAATGCATGCTGATAAAGTGGTTGCTCATGCAGAACTTTATATGGGATTAGTTGAATTCGGTGTTGGATTGATCCCTGGCGGAGGTGGTTCAAAAGAATTCGCTAAACGTTTATCAGATGAATTGAAAGATGGCGACATTAAAACAAACAGATTACGTCAACGTTTCTTAACGATTGGTCAAGCTGCTGTTTCTACGTCTGCCTATGAAGCATTTGATTTAGGATATTTAAGAGAAGGAATTGACGAAGTTGTAGTCAGTCGTGACCACCAATTAACAAGAGCAAAAGCAGTTTGTTTAGAATTGGCTGATGTTGGATATATCGCTCCAAAAAGAGAGAAAAACATCAACGTAATGGGTCAAGAAGGATTAGGTTTAATTTATGTTGGAGCAAATTCTATGCTTTCAGGAAATTACATGTCAGATCATGATAGAGTTATCTCTGAAAAATTAGGTTATGTTCTTTGCGGAGGAGATCTTTCTGAAAATACAGTTGTTTCTGAGCAATACTTATTAGACTTAGAAAGAAAAGCTTTCGTTGAACTTTGCATGCAAAGAAAAACATTAGAAAGATTAGAAAGTCTTGTGAAAAATGGAAAAATACTGAGAAATTAGATTTTAGACATTAGATTTTTAGACGTTAGACATTAGATTTTAGACGTTAGACATTAGACTTTGACAAATACAAATTATGTATAAAAGATTCAAAAATGAGACACAATTTTAGAGAATTAGATTTAGACATTAGATTTTTAGACGTTAGATATTAGACTTTGACAAATTATGTAAAAAAGATTCAAAAATGAGACACAATTTTAGAGAATTGAAGATTTGGAAAGAAGCTATGAATATAGTTAAGTCTGTTTATATACTTACTTCTCAATTACCTTCTGATGAACGATTTGGGCTTGTAAGTCAAATTAACAGATGCTCCGTTTCTATTCCTTCTAATATTGCAGAAGGATCGGGTAGAACAAGCAATAAAGAATTCTTACATTTTTTAAATATAAGTTTATCCTCCTCTTTTGAATTAGAAACTCAATTAATATTATCAAACGATCTTTTCAATTTAGAAACAGAAGATTTAATTTTAAAAATACACGAACTACAAAAAATGATGGTTGGATTCAAAAAAGTAATAGCTGATCAAATCACTATTTCAAAAGAAAAATCATCAGTAATAAATTAATATAAATTTAAAGATTTTAAGAAAATTTCAAAAGATGCGAAAAACAAGTCTATTGTCTAATGTCTAAAAATCTATAATCTTAAAAAAATGGCACAAAAAGCATACATAGTAACCGGTTTCAGAACAGCAATTGGTAAAGCAGGAAAAGGAGGATTTAGATTCTCTCGTCCAGATGATTTAGCAGCAGATGTTATCAAACATTTAATGTCTACTGTACCACAATTAGACAAAGATAGAATCGATGATGTAATTGTAGGAAACGCTACACCAGAAGCGGAACAAGGATTAAACATTGGACGTATGATCTCATTAATGGGATTAGATACGGACAAAGTTCCTGGAATGACGGTTAACAGATATTGTTCATCAGGATTAGAAACGATCGCCATTGCAACAGCTAAAATCGAGTCAGGAATGGCAGATTGTATTATAGCAGGAGGAGTTGAATCAATGTCAGTTATGGCAATGGGCGGATGGAGAATAGTTCCAAATTCTAAAGTTGGAAAAGAACACCCTGATTGGTATTGGGGAATGGGATTAACAGCCGAGGCAGTTGCTAAAAAATACAATGTTTCAAGAGAAGAGCAAGATGGATTTGCAATTAAATCTCATGAAAAAGCAATTGCCGCCATTCAAGCAGGAAAGTTTAAAGAGGATATCGTTCCAATCACAGTTGAACATATCTTTTTAGATGCGAATGAAAAAAGACAAGTAAAATCATATGTTATAGATACAGATGAAGGACCAAGAGCTGGAGGAACATTAGAATCATTAGGGGCTTTGAAACCAGTTTTCGCAGCTGGAGGAACTGTCACAGCAGCAACCTCTTCCCAAACATCTGATGGAGCAGCATTTGTTTTAGTTATGTCAGAATCTATGATCAATGAATTAGGATTAAAACCAATGGCAAGATTAGTTTCTTATGCAGTTGTTGGTTTAGATCCAAAATACATGGGAGTTGGACCAATTGAAGCGATTCCATTGGCTATCAAAAAAGCAGGATTAAAATTAGATGATATAGATTTATTTGAATTGAATGAAGCATTTGCGTCTCAATCAATCGCAGTTATTCGTGAAGCTGGATTAAATCCAGATATCGTGAATGTAAATGGAGGAGCTTTGGCTTTAGGTCACCCACTTGGATGTTCAGGAGCAAAATTGACTGTTCAAATAATGAATGAATTAAAAAGACGAAACAAAAAATACGGTGTAGTTACCATGTGTATCGGGACTGGGCAGGGAGCTGCCGGCGTTATTGAAATGTGTTAATATTTATCAAACTTTAAAATTAGAGTGAATTAGAATTGTATCTGATTCACTCTTTTTTTTATTAACCCTTACTACATTACAGGATAAACAACAAATTAACCCTTATTTTAATTCAACAAATCAAAAAATTAACCCTTAAAATATTACGTAAAACATGAAAATTAACCCTTATTTTATTTAAAAATTGAAAAATAATTGTATCTTTGAGTAAATAATTGATAATAGAATCTCAAATTAAGCAAGATGTTTTACAGAGAAATACTTACAGATCTAGAAAAATGGAGAAATTCTAACTCTCGAAAACCATTGATAATACGAGGTGCACGACAAGTTGGGAAAACAACTGTAGTGAACGAATTCGGAAAACAATTCAAACAATACATATACATAAGTTTAGAACAGAAAAAATACCAAGATTTATTTCAACAATATGAAGGAATAGAAGAATTGACATCAAAACTATTCCTGATGCATACAATGAAACTAAGCCTAAAAAAAGAAACACTACTTTTTATAGATGAAATACAAGAAGTCCCACAAGCAATAAATTTCTTACGCTATTTCAAAGAAGAAGTACCGGAACTAGCAGTTATAGCAGCAGGCAGTATGCTTGAAACACTATTAGGGAAAAACATAACATTTCCAGTAGGTAGAGTTACGTTTCGCATATTAAGACCAGTTTCATTTAAAGAGTTTTTAGGCGCAATGGGAAACGAAATGGCACTAGAAGAATTAAATAAAACTCCCATAAATAGTTATGCAGAAACAACCCTATATGACTTATTTCACACCTACGCATTAATAGGTGGGATGCCAGAAATAATAGACAACTATATAAAAAACAAAGATATAACAGCCTTAGGAGAAATATATAATTCCTTAATAGATTCCTATTTAGCAGATGCAGAAAAATACGCCAAATCTCACATACAATTACAACTGATACGTTTTACAATAAAACAAGCATTATTGAATGCGGGAAAAAGATTTACATTTGAAGGATTTGGAAATGGAAATTATAAATCAAGAGAAATAGGAGAAACGCTGAGGACATTAGAAAAAACGCACTTACTTCATTTGATATACCCTACAGTAAGTAATACAATACCAGCAATAGAAGATTATAGAAAATCTCCACGTTTACAATTCCTAGATACAGGATTAGTTAATTATTTTAATGGACTACAACTTGACATAATGGGAACAAAAGATTTAAATTCTGTATATCAAGGCACATTGATAGAGCATTTAGTTGGACAAGAAATATTATCCTACCAAAATTTGCCATTAGATAAATTACATTATTGGGTAAGACAAAAAAACAATTCCTCTGCAGAGGTAGACTTTGTATATCCTTATGAAGGAAAAATAATACCAATCGAAGTGAAATCAGGAAGTATAGGAAAAATAAAATCACTTCAAGTTTACATGAATGAATCGCCACTCAATTACGCTATTCGCTTCTATGCAGGTAAATTCAGTTTAGACAAAGTTCAAACACAAGAAGGAAAAAATTTCTATTTATTAAACCTACCTTACTTTTTAGCTTCACAAGTTGAACATTACATACATTGGCTACAAAGAAACTTGCCGAATGAAGATGAAAAAACACCTACGATAAATGAATCGAAAGTAAAATATGAAACATCCAAAAAAGCAAAATTAATAAATCTTGATTTAAAAAATCTTCCAGAAAAATATCTTTCTATATTAAGATATTGTGAACATAAACCTAGAAAAGGGAAAGAGATAATAGAGCAACTATTAAAACTTACAGATCAATCAAGAAATAATAAAATCTACCTAAAACCAATAATAGACTTAGGATTAATAGATTACACCGACAAAATATATTTAAAAAATAAACGACAATCGTATTTAATAACAGAATTAGGTAAAAATATATTGTTAAGTCACGAACAAAATTGAAAAGTAAAAAAAAAACCAAGAAATCAATTAAATAAATAATACTAACTTTGGCCAAAATAAAAGCACGCAACAATACAACTAATTAATGATCAACAAAATAACTCTATTCTTTTTACTTCTAGGAATAATACCAAATTGTTATTCACAACAAATAAACTTCATTGAATACAAAAAAGAATGTAATGTCGCTTACATATCAGCATTAGATAAAAAAACATATACTTCTTGTCTAAATCAATTAAAACAAATCAAAATAAAGTATAAACTATTATGCTGTGAAGAATATATTTTGATGGCATACTGCTTAAAAAAAACAAATCAATTAACTAAAAGTGCAGAAACGTTAAAAACAGCCTTGTCAAATTATGCATTCGATTTGAATTGTTACAACCAAATTGGGCCTATTCAAATAGATTCAATAACAAATGGATTTACTAAAAAACAATTATTGATTGTCGATAAAGGATATGAAAATGCAATCAAATTAATGCCTAAAATAGGTGATTCAATTATACATGTTTTTGAAAAAATTGATTTGTTAGATCAAAACGTAAGAACTAAAATTGCGTTAAATCGGAAGGATTCAATTATTTTAAACTCAAAAATAAGACAAGTTGACTCAATAAATTTAATAACATTTAAAAATTTAATATACAAATACGGTTATCCAGGTGAAAAAATTCTACCATGGAATACTGGATATCCATTTCTTATTCTTACACGTTCTGCAAAATACGACGCTTTCTTCAAAGAAATGCAACCTATTTTATTGGAAGAAGTAAAAAAAGGAAATATGCCACCTAGTCATTATGTTTTTTGGTTAGACAAACATAATGAAGCCATTAAAGCAACTTTAGAATATGGAATAATAGATATTTCTTCTCAAAGTAATTTGGACTTAACTCAAAAAACAGAAGTTAAAAAAAAGAGATTAGAACTTGGATTAATTAATGGTTTTCCAATACCCTCTTATGAATTAACAGTCGAATAACACACCAAAAATGAGTAAAAAACATAATTATACACTTTCTATTAAGTGGACAGGAAGCAAAGGCGAAGGCACAACGAAGTATGATGCTTACGATAGAAATTACACCATTTCGGCTAAAAACAAAGTAGACATCTTAGTTTCGGCTGACGCTCCATTTCTAGGTGACATCACGAAATATAATCCCGAAGATTTATTGTTAGCTTCTCTATCTTCATGTCATATGTTGTGGTATTTTCACTTATGTGCTGATGCTGGAGTTATTGTTATCGATTACACAGATAACCCAACAGGTATATTAGTACAAAACGAAACTGGAAGTGGCGCATTTTCAGAAGTAAAATTGAATCCTATAGTAATTGTTAAAGAAAATTCAATGGTTCAGAAAGCATTAGAACTTCATGAAAAAGCTCATAAATGTTGCTTTATAGCAAATTCGGTAAATTTTCCTGTTTTAAATAATCCAAGTTGTTCAATTTAAATTAAATCATATACCCAACCTATTATCTAAAATTTACGTGTCTGATTTTGAACAATTAAATTTTAGGTAATATGAACAAAATCTTCTTTTTAGTATTAAGTATTGCTTTATTATCTTCCTGTTTTAAAACATATGAATGCCCTCCAGCAAGAATAAATGTAACATTAACAGGATATGATTCTCTTTCTATAGACACGGTAATTCTGAAGGAATATACTTCTGATAATAATTTCACGAATTTATTGAATTCCGATACAATTATAGTTCAATATTTAGACAATTGGAAAGTAGAAAACAATATTCAATTCAGATTGTTCGAACGAATTAACATTAATTCAGATTGGGAAATTAAAACATCAAATAATAATTACAAAATAAATGCATTTTCGTATGTTAAAAAAACAATAAGAAGAACTGCTTTTGGTTGTATTGAAAAAAATTGTGTTAGTCCAATTAATCAATGCTACATAAATAATAATCTGAAAATGCTTGAAAATGAATTAAATTCTTTGTCTTTCGAGAAATAATAAAAACCCAAAGAATTATGAAAAAATCAATTTATTTATTTTTATTTGTCAATGCAATTATTTATTCTTGTACAAAAGAAAAAAATTGTCATACAGGTGGTTTGAATATAGCATTTCAAGGTTTTGACACACTCAATACTGACACAACAACTTACGACACAATTACTATAAAATCCTATTCGCCAAATTCACTTTTCAATGAAGAGATTGACACTGAAAAATTTGCACTTCAAAACTATAAAAAGTCTTATACAAATATCATGAATGGAAAAATCTACTATTCGTTTAATCCACAATATGGGGTTTTGAGTTCTGATAAAGATTGGGAAATATCTTTTAATCAAAAAAGATATCGAATTAATTCAATAAAAGAAAAAAAGGAAACGCAAACATTAGGAATATTTCCAATGTGTGTTCGCACCTGCTTCAATCCAGTAATAGAATACATGATGAATAAAGAAATATATCAAAACAATGACGATAATATGATTATTATTCAAAAATAATAATTTTACTATTAAAAAAAGCAATTATCTTTAAGCCATAAAACTTAAAATAATGGCTTTTTTTAAACATGAATTTTTAGATTTCTTTATTGAACTTGCACCTAATAACAACAAAGATTGGTTTGACTTAAACAGAAAACGTTACGAAGATTTTGTTAAAGAACCTTTTAAGAAATTTGTTACCCATATCATTTCAAAACTAGCTGAAAATGACCCATCTTTTAGTGAATTAGAGGCGAAAGATTGTATCTTCCGAATTAACAGAGATGTTCGATTTACAAAAGATAAGATTCCTTATAAAATGATGGTTTCAGCTGTTGTTGCTCCTAATGGAAAGAAGAGTAAAGCGGTTAATGGTGTATATTTTGAACTTGGCCCTGAACACTTAAGAATCTACGGAGGTGTTTATGAAATTGACAAAGAAGATCTTTTAATAGTCCGTGAAGCCATTGCGAAAGACATTCCTAAATTTCAAAAAGCGTATTTAAATCCTGAATTTGTTGAAGTATTTGGCGAGTTAAGAGGCGATAAGAATAAAATAATACCCAAAGATTTAAAAGAAGCTGCTAATAAAGAACCTTTGATATTCAATAAACATTGGTATTTTTACACGACGTTTAAACCTGAAACAATTTTAGATGATAATTTAGATGAAATAATCTTGAATTGTTACAAAGCAGGAAGACCTGTTGAATTGTATTTTAATGAATTAATAAAAAGATAAAATGTTAAACAAAATATTATTTATTGGAGCTATTATTTGCTCAACAATCAGCTTTTCTCAAAAAAAAGAATTATCATTATCTGATGCTGTAATTGGACGAGGTTTTGGTTCTGATAAAATGCAGTTTTTCCAATTTATTCCGAACACATCTAAGTATTCTTATTTGAGTAAATTTAAAACATTAATGATTGGTTTTGAAGGAAACATAAAATCAGATTCAATAACATTAGAGGTATTGAATATAGCTCTGGGTTCAAAATTAGGTTGGTTTTCTGGATTTGAATGGAAAGATCAAACAACTTTTTATGTAAACGATGGAATAAATTATTACAGCTACAATACTGTTTCTAAAAAAGGAGGATTAATAGTTAGTATAAATGAAGAAGCAGCAAACACAATTTTTAATTCATCAACTGAAAATATAGCTTTTACAATTGCAAATAATTTATTCATTAACAATTCTAGTGGTAAACAAATAGCAATAACTAATCATTCAGATAAAAATATTGTTTCTGGTCAAACTTATGCTCGAAGCGAATTTGGTATCACGAATGGGATTTTCTGGTCACCAAAAGGTAACATACTTGCTTTTGCTCAAAAAGACGAAACAGAAGTTTATGATTGCCCCCTTTTAGACATCAACGAAACTCCTGGGAAAGTAATGACAACAAAATACCCAATGGCAGGACAAAAATCTGAAAAACCTAAAATTGGAATTTATAATTTAACTTCAAAATCTACTTTATTTATCTCATCAGTTAGAGGTAGTGATAATTATTTGACCAATGTAGCTTGGTCTTCGGACGAAAAATTTATTCTAATTGCAGAAGTTAATCGTGGTCAAAATCACATGTGGCTTGATAAATATGATGCTTTAACAGGGAAATTTATTAAAACATTATTCGAAGAAACAAGTGAAAAATGGATTGAACCAGAACACCCAGCATTTTTCCCAAGTGAAACATCGAATAATTTTGTTTGGATCAGTGAAAGAGATGGTTTTAACAATCTGTATTACTATGATATTGAAGGAAAGCTGATTAAACAATTAACAGCTAATAAATTTGTAACAAAAGAGATTTTAACTTCCATGAACAAAGGAACAGAAATCGTATTTGCTGCAACTGGAGAAAGTCCTTTAAATACAATGTATTATTCTGTAACACTAGATGGTAAACAAAGATTATTGACAACTGAACAAGGAACACATTCAATTGTAATTAGTTCTGATGGAAAAATGATGTTTGATGAATATTCAAACCATACAACACCTTCTAAATCTCTTTTAACAAGTACAAATGGGAAGAAATCGATCATTCTATTAGAATCAAAAAACAAATTAGCTGATTATACAATTGGAATGACTGAAATCAGTTCAATCAAAGGAATTGACGGTACTACTTTATACACACGTATGATCAAACCAAGTAATTTTGATCCATCGAAAAAATATCCTGTATTGGTTTATGTATATGGTGGGCCACATGCACAAATGATCACAAATAGTTGGTTAGATGGTGCAAATTTATGGATGCACTGGATGGCTGAGCAAGGATATATTGTTTATACATTGGACAATAGAGGTTCTGGAGAAAGAGGATTTGCATTTGAAAGTGGAATTCACAGACAATGTGGAACAATTGAAATGGAAGATCAAATTGCAGGAGTAAACTATTTGAAATCATTACCTTATATTGATGGAAATCGTTTAGCTGTTCATGGTTGGTCATATGGTGGTTACATGACAACTTCATTGATGTTGAGAAATGCTAACGTTTTTAAAGTAGGAGTTGCCGGTGGACCAGTTACAGATTGGAAATACTATGAAGTAATGTACGGAGAAAGATACATGGATACACCTGCAGAAAATCCAAAAGGTTATGAAGAAGCAAGTTTAATGACGCATGCTAAAAACTTAAAAGGAGATTTATTATTAATTCACGGAACTGTTGATGATGTAGTTGTCTTACAACACAATTATGCTTTGGTGAAAAAATTCGTAGACTTAGGAATACAAATGGATTTTTTCCCCTACCCTATGCACCCTCACAATGTAAGCGGAAAAGACAGACTTCATTTAATGACGAAGGTTTTGAATTATGTGATAGAACAAAACAAGTAACCACCCGCCTTCGATACAAAAATCAATTCGCTTCGCTACTTGATTTTCACTCAGTCTGACTTTTACTCAACAATTGATACAAAAAAATTAAAATAACCATATAAGGAGTATAAGAACATATAAGAAAACATCACAACTTATATGGCCTTATATTCCTTATATGGTTCAAAAATAAAGCTATGGAATCAACAAACGCCTTACAACAAATATCCTCTGAAGAGCAACGTGTCTTAGGAGCACTAATAGAAAAAAGCAAAACGACTCCGGATTATTATCCTTTGACGTTGAATTCATTGGTTACAGCTTGTAATCAGAAATCTGCTCGTCATCCTGTTGTTGAATACGATGAAGAAACTGTTATTTTAGCTTTAGATTCTTTAAAAAAGAAAGGACTAACAGGGAACGTTATCAGCAGTGGTATGAGAGCGTTGAAATACCGCCATAATTTAGCGATTGCACATCCTTTAGATCCAGCCGAAACTTCTATTTTGTGCTTACTATTTCTTCGTGGACCATTAACAGGCGGAGAAATTAATTCAAATTCAGGAAGATTACACGATTTTGAATCGTTGGCTGAAGTATTGGAAACATTGGAGAATTTAACTAAATATGAAACTCCTTATGTAAAACAATTGCCAAAACGTCCAGGACAAAAAGAAGCACGTTATTGCCATTTATTTGGAGATATCCCTGAGGTTAATGAGAATGATTTTTCTGCTGAACCAGCAAGAAAGAATGTTGGACAATTGGAAGAACGATTAGCTAAGGTTGAAACTGAATTGGCAGAATTGAAGGAAGCGTTTGATAAGTTGATGGCAGAATTGATGTGATTTGCTATTCCTTTATACTACGAAAAGTTTTCCCCGTTTTTTCTTCAGTTATAAAGTAAACTCTAAAAACGGTTGGATTCGTTAGCGAAAATGATAAATAAATATTATTTCAACATTAAAAAACCAAAATTCCAAAATATGGAATTAAAAGTTTTATTAAACAAATTCAAATAACCACATAAAATACTAACAGATAACACCTTAAATAAGTAAACACCTGTTTTTCATGGAAAGGTACAATTCATGCACAATATTTAAAATACTACAATCAATGCACTTTAATTAAAGCGTCATGAAACTTGATAAAGACACGATACTTCTAATTGACGATGATCAATTATCTAATGCTTTGAATGAGCATCTAGTTGCAAGTACAAAAATATTTAAAAATATTATTGTTAAAAATGGACCTGTAGATGCATTCCGATACATTGTAAACAAAGTTCTTACTGACAAAATAATTCCTGGATACATCATCATTGACATTGATATGCCCGACATAGATGGTTTTGAATTTATAGATTTACTGGCTGAACTTTTCGAAGAAAATAACATCAACTTCACACCGATATATATTATCCTAAGTAGTTCAAATTATATACGTGATTTTGAACTAGCAGAAAAAACACCTTCAATTAAAAAAATGATTTCAAAACCATTAAATAGTGAAAAATTAATTTCCTTATTTAATGAAATCTAAGTCAAAATATCTTTTTAATTTAAATCAGCTTGTCTAAAAATGACAGCCTTAACTTTATTTGACCCCTTTAAGATTCTATTACTAAAAAAAATTATTATCAACTAATAATGCTCTAAATTTAAATTGTCGAAAATCGTTTTAATAGTTCTAGCACCTTAAAATAATTGTATCCGCTTATTTCATAAATTTAATTTTATAAAAGCTGCGATTTTATTTTCAAATAAACAATCTGATCATTTAAATTATCTTAAAATCAATAGCTCATCATTGTAAGATAAATCAATGTTCTAAATAGCTACAACTATTTAAATTGATTTAACTAGTCAGAAGATTATGCTGATCTTCTGACTAGTTAGATGAGGATCTTAATTATAACTAATCTTAAATAATTATTTAACATGTATGTTATTTGTTTTTTAAACATCACGATGCTGCTTCGCGGTGTCATATAGTATCGTTATTTAGAAAATCATCGGTATTGATGAGGCTTTTCTATCAAAGCTTATTTCAAAGTAGAATTAAAAGAAAAATGAAAAAAAGCGATAAATATTTTTTTTAGCTTTTCCAATAGCATTTTTCATCGATTTAACTTCCTTTTTGCCACATTGATCACAAATTCTAGTAAAAACTTCATTACCTAGAATAAATTTATCGTTTTTACAAAAGGAACATTTAAATTCATCCTCCCATTTAATAAAAACCTGTCTATTTTGTTTTAAATTTTCCATAATATTAAGAATATAAGATTAGTAGAAATTATATTCAAAAGTTTCATCTAATGATCTTAAAGAAATCAAATTCGACGAATCATTCTCGTTTAAATAATTATATACCAAAGAATTAGATAGATTGAAGTTTTGAATTTTAACCAACAATCCATTATTATCATAAACATATTTTTTTACTTTGGCAATTGTTTTACTTTTATAATTATTCTCAACAATAAAGTCTGTTATGTTTGAATACTGATCATACTTCATGTGTATTTTTTTATATACTCTTGAATTATTTCTAAAAATTTCAATTTTGTAAATTTTGCTTTTGTTGAAATAAAATTTTTGTCTCACAATTTTTCCATCAACGTTATATTTAACTTCATTTTTTGCATAATCAAAATTAACAGTTTTAAAACTTTTCGCTCCATTTTTATACTTAACAATCAATGAATCAGTATTTATTTTACCTATTCCTTTTTCTACATTATATATGGTTAAATAGTAGTAGAAAGCAGAATCTGTTTCAAATTCAAAATAATGTTTATTTCCCAGCCAATAAGAAGTATCGTTAAACAACTTAAGATTATCTTGTCTCTTTTTATACCTATCTTTCTGCCCAGCGTATTTAATTCCCATTTCACATCCTTTTTCATCAAAATAGATAACATCCATTTTTTCATATAATAAAGAATTTTTCGAATTGGAAGTTTCATTTTTATAACAAATACATTCTTTAATTTTTTTTCTTTCAAAAACATTACTTTCAAAATAAAGACTTTTAAAATCAGGTATTCTTAAATTCGTTTCAAAAATTTTAAAATTAGGAGATTTTAATCGTATAGGATGATATGTACAACTATACATTAAAATAATTAGCATGCTTAAACAAAATTTTTTTTTCATAATTTCTAGGTTTTATGTTAGACAAAAAAAAAGTCTAATTTATTGCTCTAATGATTTCTTATTTTTGAATGTTATCATTGAAAAATACAATTAATAAAAACCAATTATTTTTAAAAACATTTGTTTTATATCTCAATAAAGACCGAAAATTTATATACGTTTTCATAGCATGTAGTATTGTAGTAGTTTAAATTCACTATCTAACACAATACCAAAAATACAAACGTTTTAAAATCAACAACTTAAAAAATAGTATAGATGTTCAAAATTCCAAAATATGGAAAAATTATAAATATTGGACATACACCATACTATCAGTTATAAATTCAAAACATTTAATTTGTTATGAATTTATAAATAAAAATCAATTTAACCATTGTCGAAAACTTATTTCTATGAATAAAAACAAGATAAAACAAACTTTGATTCACGAATGATCACCACCATTTTAAATCATTACACAACTATCATTCAATTATTTAACATCCATTTAAATGTCTTTATCAAGAATTCGAATCAAACTAACATTGCAAAAAAATGAAAAAAACTACACCAAAAAATCAAGCTTGATTCATCTTTATAAGTTATTGAATTTTTCTTAATATCGTTCCGTCGGTGTATACAACGACAACTAAACCTTTATAGTTTTCATTCACTTCTTGTCCAATTAAATTTGTCGTCATCAAAATTTCTTTTATCTTTTCACGGTTATCAATCGAAATAAGTTCTGAATTGTTATTCATTCCATTAAAATCAGTTTGTTGCAATCTATAATAATTAATTTCCTTACGGTAATCAGAATGTATAAACTCATAATTATTACTTTCAGAAGAATTACCCGCACCATTCACTAAACCGATATTTTCAAAATTGTATCCATCAGTAGAATATTCAATCGTGAAAAAATCGTTATCTAATTCAGAAAAAGTTGTCCAATTCAAAACGTTTGATTTATTTAAATTCTTCCCAAAAAAATCAAGTAATACAATTGGTAAATTAACAGCTTGACTTCCAGCTCCACCAAATTTACTATAAGTAGACAGACCGCTCCAAGATAATAGATTAGTTCCTGCATCAAAAGTGTAAGAAGTACCTTGCTCTGTCCCTGTTAAAAATGAAGTACCCGTTGGTTTGTACCAAGTAGATCCACTTTTTTTAATTGGAATTAAACTAGTTTCTGTTCCAACAATATCTCCAATTGTATAATTGAATGAAACATTGTAAATAGAGTTTGTAATTCCAGAAGGCAATACTTCCCAATATCTATTAAGGTAATTTGATAGTTGAACATTTAAACCAAAAATTTTACTGGGTTTAGTATATACTGTTAACGTAGCATTAGATAAAGTACCACTTACTAGAGTATAACTTAAAGGTGTATAATTTGAAAGATCCCCAATTGGAAACACATAGCTAGTAACTGTATTGATTGCTCTTTGTAATTTTCCAATGGTTGTGCCGTCGTCGTAGGCAACAATGTAACTAGCACTGCTTCCTCCGGATATTGTTCCGTTTGCTGAAGTATTACCTATGTAAAGTGTTTTTGTACCATTAACAATTAATTTACCACCAGTCAATGTTAAGGTTCCTAGAACAGTTGCATCTTTTCCTAAGGTTACTTCTAATAAAGGCGTTGAGCTTGTCTTGCTAATAGTCAGGTTAGCAAAATTATCCGTTCCAGATCCACTTATCGTGCTTGAACTTCCTCCATTGAATACAACCGTATTTCCTGTATTGGAAGTAAAAGTACCGTTATTAGTCCAGTCACCTGCGAGGTTCAATGTACCCGTAGCGTTGTACGTACCGCTGTTTGACAACGATCCATTTACGGTGGCGATAACACCAGAATTCAGTACCAAAGATGACGTTGAATTAATCGTTACATTACCATACACTGTAGAAGCACCATTGATCGTTACAGTCTTTGCATTCGTGGTATTATCCACTATCAACGGAGGCATGGCACCTTGTATGTTGAAATTACTACTAGCTGATGTGGCATTAGTACCAATCGTTAAAGTTCCTCCCGAAATTGAAACTGTTCCAGCCAGGTTTTTGTAATCGATCTGCGTTGAACCTGTGGATTTCTGAACAACGTTTATTGCTCCTCCCGTCATGGTGAAGGAAGCAACTGAAGCCATATCAAGTGAAGCAAAGGTCGCACTGCCATTACCACTGGTACATACATTCAATGTTCCCGCAGATTGGTTAAAACTTCCGGAACCTGTTGCTTCCATTCTACCAGCAATGTTCACAGTACCTGCACCATCTATAATGAAGCTGGATCCAGACTGGTTCGTAATACTATTACCCGAACTGTTTCCAATTGTTGCTGTACCTGTGGTTGTTTTGAATAGGCCGTTATTTGTTATAGAACCTCCGTTCAACGTAAAAGCACCACCATTCACATGAAGACCTGAAGCAGCACCAATGGTAGCACCACTAGCACTTTTCGTCCAAGAACCGCCTGTTGAGATTCTAAGTAAGCCATTGGTACATGTCAAGTTTGAAACAACTGTTTGAGTAACCGTTCCATTCACATCAAGTATTGTTGCTGTACTAGATCCCTTATTGATGGTTGCATTGTAAAAATTAGTCGTACCAGAAATGATATTCCCACTTGTAGCCCCATTAAATTCAACAGTACCTGTTCCTGCAGTAAATGTGCCATCATTTGTCCAGTTTGCTCCCGCATAAATCGTTCCTGCTCCTCCAAAAGTTACCGTTCCTGTTGGCCCGTTCACCCAATTCGCTGAATTATTGATGCTTCCTGTACCAGCGATGGTGAGTGTGCCATAATTACCCATGGTACCGTTTTTGAAAGTTCTGCCCGTAGCAATGGTGAGTGACTTGCCAGCGTTTACAAAAGTTTCAGTACAGGCGCTCGCAGCGTTGAGGTTGTCATCGAAGGTCGTGCTTCCGTCTGCAAACAACTTGGAATTAGTGAATTTACCGGTTCCAGTTATTGTCTTACTCGTACCGGTCATTCTGAGATAGTTTACATCATACGTTGAAACAATCTCACCATTATTCACAATATTCCCGCTGATGTAATATCCTTCTGCGGAAGGACCTGTGGTAGCAAATGAGTATTCTATACCATACCCATACCCCACGCTATTAAGTGCATACGCTCTGTAATAATATACAGTACTTGCTGACAAACCAGTGAGCGAACTTGTAAACAAGCCCGTAGATGCGCCATTACTTGTGGAACTGGCACTTGGCATAGTTAAACCTGGTGAAGTACTCCAAAGTACACCGCGCGCTGTCACGGATGCGCCACCATCACTAGTTACGTTTCCACCAGAAGAAGCAGTGAAGTTAGTTATAGAACTTTCTGTTGTTGTGGTTACGGTTGGGACAGAGATAGATGTGTAAGTGACTGTAATATAAGGTTTATTAGTTTCTGCTTGGCCTGATGCTCGAACCCAATCGTCTGTCCAGTCGACTCGTCCGATACTTTTATAACCTACTGCAAACCAATCAGAAGAAAGTAAAGACTGTAAATCGGAATTTGCTGTTCCTCCTAATGTATAATTTACCCATGCAGCTCCTCCATTATCAAAAGATTGAATGTCGGCGTTGTAAACCGTTCCGTTTCTAATTTCTGTAAGTCTACTTGCCACATCATTGGCAACTGGCTCAGTAGTGATTTTGGTAAAATCAATACCCACGTTACTAGAGTAGTCATATTCGATGTAAGTGTATAAATCAATGGAACTGACAGTACTATTATCAGAGATAGTAGCTGTATTAAATTTAGCCCAAGAATGAAATGCTTGCCTATCTGTAGTATTCCCGGTATAGTCAATAATATTAACGCCAACAAAAATCTTACTACTTGACAAACCATTCGTTCCCCCAAAATTAACACCTGAAGAAAAATAATTCGCACTCCACATATTACCAGAATATGCGGTATAATCCACACCGCTCAAACTTCTCGCTGTTTCGATAGCACCCGTCCAGCTAGAAGTCGCATTAGGTGTAAAATTGATAGATGGATCAACTTCGATTGGAAATACTCTATTGGTGGCTTTCAACCATGACATTTCTACCTTAAGTTTAAGGGTTATCTGATTTCCAATTTGGACAAGCTCAAAGATACCTTCTTGCCCTGGGAGAGGGGAAAC
Source organism: Flavobacteriales bacterium (assembly GCA_947474675.1). GTDB lineage: Bacteria > Bacteroidota > Bacteroidia > Flavobacteriales_D > Crocinitomicaceae > CAIUKX01. Next base: position 7,157 of record CANJKA010000026.1, on the reverse strand, counting down.
ATTTTCTTGGTTATCCATTTTATAAAACGCTGTATCTTCAAAACTGTCATTTCCCTTTTTCTTATCATTTGAAGAAAGACTTTCTTTAATGTAAGGCCTGTCGTAGCTCGCAATTAATTTTCCATCTAAATATAGAAAAATTATGTTTTTTTCTAGCTTAGCTATTGCACCTTCTGGCAGAGTTATCCTTTCTTCAAAAACTAAATATTGAGCGGCTTGCATTGCTGGATTTAAAGCATTCGGACTTTTCAGAATGTAATCCATTTTACGAATAGAAGTATGCTGCGTAAATCTCAGATCAATATCTGATCCATAAACACTTGGATACGTCAATACATTAAAATCAGATTTTCCCGCATTAGCAGCAATGTTAAGTGATAAAAGTTCTTGACCATTTGCCTCGTAATACATGCGCATGCCTTGCATATCAGTAAATGTAATACCATTCGGTAATGAAGTTTTGATGGATCCGCTGGATAGCACAGGATAATTAGTTTTGAAATCGTTGTAGAGATTACTTAAATATCCGTTCTCAGTCTTTTCAATCGTATGAAAGATAGTCTTCCATTGTCCCTCTTCCCAATAGTGAATTGGACCAGACGCAATGTGCGCTGTAACCGTTCCATCAGCGTTACGGAAATGTTTGGAAACCTGATCTCGCTTTTCTACTATCTCGTTGCTCGGATCGTATTTAGCAAAAGGTTCATTGGCCCAAAGAGCGCGAAAGTTTGGTATAGCGCGCGCTTCAGCAGGTAGCTCCTGTTTCTGCGCAGATGATTGAAAGTGAAAACCTAGTACTAACAGAACCGTTAAAACTCGTATGCCACTTTTGAATTGAGTATGTATCATTGTTTTCATAGCTATTGTTATAGAGGATTAGAGTAAAGGGTCACCAGTGCGCCAACGTTCACAGTGAAATTGTTAATATTGAGCTTCCGATCGTTGTTTTTGAAGTAGAACAGTTTAACACTTGTACCATCGATTACAACATGATTAAAAGTAATATCAGAATCGGTTGGTGTGGTTGCATTCAATGCGGTTACATTTACCTCTTGTGAGGAACCTGAAAAAGTAACTGTAGAGGCAGAACCTGCAAACACACCTCCTTCTTTCCAGCGTTCACTAGACACAGAGTGTTGAGATCCATTCGATTGTCTGTCCTTTTGTGAAAAAGAAACCACCGGACTTAAACCAAAAGTTAAGACTATAAGAAATTTTAGGATTGTGGTGTGAAGTTTCATAGCATCCTTTATTTGTGTTTTAATTGTTCGCGTTTTCTTGTTTATAGGATTTAAGGTGCTGAAAACAGCGTAAGTACTTTACTTGTATTCACCGTCAGATCTACAATGTTCATTTTGCGATTAGTAACTTGATTGTAGTAGAGTTTAACATCCGTTCCATTGATAACCAAATTATTGTAAGTAACATCGGCATCGCATGGGGTAGTGCCACCTGCAGTTGTAACATGGATCTTTTGTGTAGAAGCTCCGTCAAAGGTGAGTGTGCTCGTCCCTGCATTGAGGATTCCATTGCCCGTAGGTTTTATGAAATCACCGGCAAGCGTGTGTGAATATGAACTTAGAGCCAATGTGCTATAATCCCCCAGCGTGAGGTTGCCATTGATATCCAAAATACCTGCGGCAGTTTTGGTATAATTAGTGGATCCCGACTGCACACCTGTTTCAAGGTTGCCGTAGGTATTCAGAGGTATGGTTTGTATACCTGACGCATTAAATTTTACAGTGGAACCAATGTTTAATGTACCCAATGTAGGTAAAGTTGTATGGTATAGCACCAGTGTGTTGCTGCCAGATGAAGCTGCAGCCACATCGATGGTACCGGTGTAGGTATAGTTATTTGGAACCGTGAAGGTAACACCCGCCGAACTTGCTTGGCCTAATACTACTTTAGAAAGCGTTGCTCCTGAACCACCTGAAACTGTCCAGTTGGCTCCGATGGTGCGTGTAGCATTGCCAGCAAGGTTTTGTTGAATTATATAGGTTACGCCCTCAGTTGTAAAATTAGCTGGGCTACAGCCTGTACCATCTGTTGTAGAAGACCAGGAGCTTGTAAGTTCCAAATTACCTGTTGATTTTGAGTAATAGGTAGTAGCGGAACAGGGGACATTTCTTTTCAAAGCAATTTGTATAGCACCCCAATAGCTTGTTGTACTTGAACCACTCAATACAAATATTCCTGTTCCTGTTACTCCAGCAGAAGCTTTTGTTCCCCAACTTAAGCCTACTGATGCCCAATTAGTATATTTGGCATCTACCAACTCAGTCATAGCTCCTGGAGATGTATTACTCCAACTGCTAAACGAATATCCATTATAAACTTCGAACCCAAACAATAAAACTGCTGAATTTGCTGTTAATGTGGTAATTGATGTTGCAGAAACAGTATTAGTACTTACAACGCCAGTAGAAATAGTACCTGGAGCCACATCAAAAGGAGTAGCACCTGTAACATCAGCACCAGAAAATGCAGTAATTTGACCCACAGCATAAGATGCACTACTGTATGAAAAAGTATAATTTGAACCTTCGCTACTAGTTGCAACTTTATACAACAATACTGATCTCCTTTGAGCTGATCCTGATAATATTCTACCATCAATCAACGTCCAACCTGAACAAGAAGGATTATAAGAGCCTGAATTGACACCAGATCCATCATACAAAGAAAATGAAGCGAATAATACATCACCTAACACAACACCTGTAGGTTTTGTTATAACCAAACTAGAGCTGCCGCCTGAAGTACTAGTTGATGACCCTCTCTGAGCAATTTGAGCAAAAGTATTATTTATAAATAAACAGAAAATAATTAATGTAAATTTATTATCGGATAAAATATTTCTCAAAAACGAAGTAACTTCTTTTTTAAAAAAATTGAATAATTTATAATTTCCCTTTCCCGTAAGAGAGGAAGAATTGGAAATTAATTCGAGTATAGTAGTAATTGCTTTCATAGCAGTAGCATTTAAAAACGTGTAATATCAAACACAATGCTAAAAAATTAACAAACTAATAATCAGCATATTAAAAACCATAAGAAAGACCAATAATTCCAAAATATGGACAAATTATAAATATTGTACTCAAAACATACTATCAGTTGTTAAAAAATTCAAAACATTTAAATTGCGATGAATCAATAAATAAAAGTTGATAAAATTGAATTCAATAAAAACAATTGAAAACATAATTATTAAAATTTCAAGAAATAATCACCTTTACACAGAACAATAAATAGAAATCAATTTAACCATTGTAAAAAAATTATTTCTATTAATAAAATTAAACCAAACCTTGATTCACGAGTAATCATAATCACTTTCAATCATTACATAACAAGCATTCAATTTTTTATTCCCATTGATATCTATTTATTAAGTATTCGAATCAAACCATCATTGCAAAAAAAACGAAAAAAACTACACCAAAAAATCAAGCTTGATTCATCTTTATAAGTTATTGAATTTTTCTTAATATCGTTCCATCAGTGTATATAATTACGACTAAACCTTTATAGTTTTCATTCACTTCTTGTCCAATTAAATTTGTCGTCATCAAAATTTCTTTTAACTTTTCACTGTTATCAATCGAAATAAGTTCTGATTTATTAGTCATTCCATTAAAATCAGTTTGTAACAATCTATAATAATTAATTTCGTTACGGTAATCCGAATGTATAAATTCATATTCATTACTTCCAGAAGAATTACCCGCACCATTCACTAAACCGATATTTTCAAAATTGTATCCATCAGTAGAATATTCAATCGTGAAAAAATCGTTATCTAATTCTGAGAAAGTTGTCCAACTCAAAACGTTTGATTTATTTAAATTCTCCCCAACAAAATCAAGTAATTCAATTGGTAAATTAACCGCTTGATTTCCAACTCCACCAAATTTGCTATACGTAGATAGACCGTTCCAAGATAATCTATTTGTTCCTGCATCAAAAGTGTAAGAAGTACCTTGCTCTGTACCTGTTAAAAATGAAGTACCCGTTGGTTTATACCAAGTAGATCCACTTTTTTTAATTGGAATTAAACTAGTTTCAGTTCCAACTATATCTGCATTTGTAAAATTGAATGAAACATTGTATACTGAATTTGTAATTCCAGAAGGCAATACTTCCCAATATCTATTAAGGTAATTTGATAGTTGAACATTTAAACCGAAAATTTTACTAGGTTTAGTATATACTGTTAACGTAGCATTAGATAAAGTACCACTTACTAGAGTATAACTTAAAGGTGTATAATTTGTAAGATCACCAATCGGAAACTCATACAAAGTAGATCCTGCTGAATTAATTACTCTTTTTACACTGCCTATACCTACTCCATTATCGTAAGCTACTATATAACTTGAACCTGAAGCTCCTGTAATCGTTCCATTTGAAACAGGCGATACGTTTGTCCCGATATACAATGTTTTGCCAAAATCAACAATAAATTTTCCATTTGTTAATGTCAAAGTATTCAATACAGTCAAATCAGAAAGCATTTTCACATTACTCAAATTCTCGATGGTCAAATTTGAAAAAACTGAAGGAAATAGCTCGCTTATTGTTTGAAGAGAGGTTCCATTAAATTTCACAGTTGCAGTGGCATTTAAACTTAATGCTGCAGTTGTAGAATTATTTGTCCAATTGCCTTTCACAATTAAATATCCGCCTGCACCAAGAGTCAATGTTCCTCCATTTGAAATTACTACATCTTTTGCATTTACTGTTGCTGAAGTAATAACTGGCTGATTCATAACACATGTTCCAACAGGAGGTATCACAATGTTTGTCACGTTGGACGGTACAACAGTATTTACAACATAATTTGAACCATTAAAATATATCCAATTACTTGAAAGTGAATAATTAGTAGAAACTCCACCCGTCCATACTAAATCTCCAACCGCCACAACCGATGTAGTTGGTACAGTAGGAAGATTTACGGTTACAGAAGTTGAAGCAGTTGTAGCACAACCATTTAAATTCAATACACTTACTGTGTAAACTGTTGAACTTGAAGGTGAAACATTTGTAGGGTTTTGTAAACTAGAAGTAAAACCTGCAGGAACAGAAGTCCATGAATAACTATTAGTACCTACTCCAAGAAGCGAAATATCATCAATATACCAATCATAAATTCCAAAAGTAAGACCAGATAAAGTAAATGAAATATACAATGTTGAAGAACCAACATCTGATGAATTTAAAACTAAAGATTGTAAAGAACTTGGCATGCTTGAAGTAACAGTTGTAGTCACCCAACTCGTATTGTGCCAAGTAATGTTATCTGTACTCGTTTGAACAGAAACTCCATAAGCATAACTATTTGAGTAATGATTTAAATAATTTCTCCATTGTAAAGTCATTGAAGTTTGACCAGAAGTATTAATAGGACCGGTTACTAAACGATCAACTATACTAGCATTCATACTATTCCCTGTAATTACAGCTTCATAACCTGATCCACCAGCACTAGAAGTATTATAAATAGCTATTGCATCCCCAGAACCTATGACTGTTGAAACGCCACTAGGTATAGTTGAAGTCGCAAAATTTTGAGTATAAATAGTAGAAGTACCTGAAACTGTTGAAGTAGAAGTCAAGTTCAACGCATTACCAAGGCAAATTGAATTACTAGAAATACTCGCCGTAACATTACTTACAGAAGGGATTACAGTAATTGTCGTTGAACTTGTTACCGAAGATGAACCTGAAGTACCTGTTACGGTGTAAGTAGTTGTTACTGTAGGAGAAGCAACCACACTTGATCCGGTTGAAACATTTAAACCAGTTGAAGGAGACCAACTATAGGTATAACTAGCTGAACTTGATGCTGAAATTGTTGAAGAACTTCCGCTGCAAATACTAACATTTGATACACTAACAACGATAGCAGGTGCAGCACAAGTTCTTGAAATAGTAAAAGTTCCTGTCGTTGTTGAAGACGAACTATAATGAGCAATGTAAACATAGTAATTAGTCCCAGAAACAGGCGTAAAAGTATACGTTTCTGTTTGAGCAGAAACTGCATCATCAGCACTCACTACTAAAGTATATGTCGAACCACAAGAAGCTCCAGAGAAAATAGTTAATTCATGATCAAAACCCGATCCAGACAAAGAAGAAATTGTTGTTGAAACACCATCTCCTGTGAAATTATACCAAACTCCATAAGCTGAAGAGTTTCCTGTAGGAGCCGTTTCGGAAACAGCACCAACGGTGGTCCCTGCTAAACTTGAAGTACCACAAGGTAAATTAGTTGCATTTGCGCAGGCATCGTTGATCAGTAAGGTAGTAAACGTTCCACTGCCAGCCCAACTAGATTTATCGGTACCATTACAGTTAGATCTTACCCAAAAATAATATGGTGTACTAGCAGTAAGTCCAGTAAGGGCTTTAGTAAGAACCCCTGCTGCAACACTACCTGATGCAGTAGTTCCTGCCGTTGGGGCAGTTGATGAAGTAGAAACATAATACTCATAACCACTCCCTGGTGCAGGTGATGCAGCTGTCCATGAAATTGTGGCTGTTGTTACAGTTACCGATGAGGAAGTTAAAACGGATGGTTGGGCAGCACAAGCAGGGGTAACAGTTACTGAAATATCATCAAGGGAAATATACCAAGGTGTTCCATTCATAAATCCTTTGATACCCATGTAGTAAATCCCGGTTGATGAGGGGGTAAATGTTCCTGTTTTTAATTGGTAAGTTCCATCTATAATACCACTTGCTGCTAAGATAGTATTTGTCATTGATGCAGCTGAAGCTGCAGTTCCGTATGCTAATGTTATGTTGGCATTTGTAGAGGTTGCACCATCTTGACGAGCGTAAGCAGCAAATGTGTAATTTGTTCCACCAGTTAATTGAACAGGATAGAAAAACCAATCTTCATTACTATATTTTAAAAATGCATTGAACGTACCAGTTCGTGGAGTGCGATTGTAATCCAATGCAGAACTATTCGCAGTCCAAACTTCAGCTCCAGTTAATGAAGATCCTGTCCAACATCCTCCTACAGCGGTAGTGTTCGTATACCCACTCTCAAACCCTTCAGTCCATGGAATTGAAGCAGCAGCACAGGGTGTTGTAAACGTTCCACTGCCAGCCCAACTAGATTTATCGGTACCATTACAGTT
>CANJKA010000025.1 GCA_947474675.1 Flavobacteriales bacterium | reverse complement strand
GGAGCATTTAATGCGGTCAGTTTTTCCACGTTACATTTGATAACGGCACTCAGTTTATTTTGTATCGTTTGAAAATTCATTGTACTGTGTTTATGACAAATATAATTAAATTTTATTACCAAGGCATTGTCATGAAATAAATTGTACATTTTTACTTGTTCTTTTATTTTTTTTCATCGTTGTAAACTCTTTAAATAACGTAGGCTATTTTCATCATTTACGCCTTGATAAAAAATAAAATTACGGCTTAAATTCTGTGCAATTTGTTTCACAACAAAACCTAACGGTCAATTTTTGAAGCCAATAAGTAAATAACTGCCATTCTAATTGCTACTCCGTTTTCAACTTGTTGTAAAATAACGGATTGTTTGGAATCTGCCACGTCACTTGTGATTTCTACACCTCGATTAATTGGTCCAGGATGCATAACAATTATTTCTTTAGAAAGAGAGTCTAATATTTCTTTGGTCAACCCAAATTGCATCGAATATTCTCTTAAAGAAGGGAAGTATTTAATTTCTTGTCGTTCCAATTGAATACGAAGCATATTTGCTACATCGCACCATTCTAAGGCTGCTCTTAGGTTGTGTTCAACTTTTACACCTAGTTCATGAATGTATTTTGGGATTAAAGTTGTTGGACCGCAAACCATAACTTCAGCTCCTAATTTTTGCAAGCAATAGATGTTCGAAAGAGCAACACGTGAATGAAGTATGTCTCCAACAATGACTACTTTTTTTCCTTCAACAGAACCTAATCGTTCTCTTATTGAAAAAGCATCTAATAATGCTTGAGTTGGATGTTCATGTGTTCCATCTCCTGCATTGACTACTTTTGCTCCAATTCGTTCAGATAAAAATTTAGCAGCTCCTGGATTTGGGTGACGCATTACAACCATATCCACTTTCATGGCTAAGATATTATTAACTGTATCTATTAATGTTTCTCCTTTTTTTACTGAACTACTAGATGCACTAAAATTGATAACATCTGCAGATAGTCTTTTTTCAGCAAGTTCGAAAGATAATCTTGTTCTTGTTGAATTTTCAAAAAAGAGATTAGCTATAGTAATGTCACGTAAAGAAGGAACTTTTTTAATTGGTCTATTGATAACTTCTTTAAAGCTATCTGCCGTTTTGAAAATTAATTCAATGTCATTACGTGTTAAATCTTTTATTCCCGTAAGGTGTTCGACGCTTAAATTATCCATTGTTTTCCGGTGTATACAAAACTATTTTATCTTCTCCTTCAATTTCTTTCCATTCAACAGAGACACGTTCAGATAATAATGTGTCAATTGCTTTTCCTACATAATTTGCTTGTATAGGAAGGTCTCGTTGAAATCTTCTGTCAATTAATGTCAGTAATTCAACTTTATTTGGTCTTCCAAATGCTAATAATGCATCTAATCCTGATCGAATTGTTCTTCCAGTATATAATACATCATCTATCAATACAACATTTTTGTTTTCGATGACAAAATCGATATTGGTTGTACTTGGTATGATTGATTTTTCTCGTCGTCTAAAATCATCTCTATAAAAAGTGATATCTAGATTTCCACAAACAATTTCTTTTTTTAATATTGCTTCTAATTGAATTTTTAAACGTTTTACAACATTTATTCCACGAGGTTGTAGGCCAATTAGAACAGTATTAGAAAAATCGGAATGGGTTTCGATGAGTTCATAGCAAAGACGATTTAGAGTCAACTCAAAATGTCTTGTATTAAGAATAGTTTGCTTTTCCATCGATGCAAATATAAGAATAATTAAAAAATATAATGATGGGTTGGTTGTTTTTTTTTAACACAGAGTACGCAGAGTTTTTATTAAGGAGTATAACAGAGTTTAGTTATGAGAAGTGAAAAATAAACTCAGCGAAACTCTGTCTTTAAAAACAGAGGGCACAGAGTTTTAAAAGGAGTATCACAGAATTTAGTTTTGTGAAGTGAAAAAAAAAACTCAGTGAAACTCTGTTTTTAAACTCCGTGTACTCTGTGGTTAAATAATCGTATCCTACTATCCAACTGAAACACCTGAAAGCTTCAAAACTTTCTGAATCACACCTTCCACAATAGAATCTGGACAAGAAGCACCCGAAGTAATAATAATCGTTGTGATTTTATCTTCTTGAGGTAAAAATGAATCTAATTCAATAACTTTTTTTGAATGAATATCAAATGAAGAAATTGTTTCTAAATCTTTTATACTTGCTTCAGATTGAATGAAATATGTTTTGAATTTTGGCTCCAATAATTCTACCAAATGTGTTGTGTTTGAACTATTATATCCCCCAACTACAATGGCTAAATCTGCTTCTTCTTTTAATAATCCAAGTGTTGCTGATTGATTATCATTAGTAGCGTAACATAAAGTGTCTCTTGTGTCAGCTATGTGTTCTGATAATAATTCGGAACCGTATTTTTGTATCATTACCTCTCTTAAGAAATCTGTTATCTCTTGCGTTTCAGTAGCTAACATAGTTGTTTGATTCACAACTCCAATTTTTTGTAAATCAGTTTCGGGAATAAAATTTTCAGAATGCTTTCCTTTAAATTGGATGTAAAATTCAGATGAAGAAGTTTCTCCTAATATCACTTTTGCTAGTAATTTAGCTTCTTCCATATCTTTTAAAACAAGTGCTGGGGCATTTTGATTACTTCTAGAAAAAGTAGCTCTCGTCTCTTCGTGACTATGCTTACCATGAATTATAATTGTGTGATTTTTAGTACCTAACGTTTCTGAACGGTTCCAAACTTTTTCTACAAAAGGACAAGTTGTATTGTATTTAGCTACGTTTACCCCAATATCTGTTAATGTCTTTTCAATTTCAACAGTGGTTCCAAACGCAGGAATGATTACAATATCTTCTTTATTTATTTCTGTCCAAGGAATTAATTGATTTCCTGAAGTATCTTGAATAAAAGTAATTCCATAACTCAATAAATCAGCATTAACATCTGGATTATGAATCATTTGGCTTAATAAGAAAATGCGTTTATCTGGATTTTCATTTATTGCTTTATAGGAAATCTCTATTGCATTTTCAACCCCGTAACAAAAACCAAAATGACGAGCAATTAAAAATCTAACTTTACCATAATCGAGTAGAGTTGGACTAAAGTCTTTTTTGCGTGGATCTTCCAACTTTCTTTTTGCTTTAACTTCACTTATTATAGGTGAGCGGTAAAATTCTGGAATTTCAAATTGTTTCATTTTTTTAGTTTTGAGGTTTTCAATTCATATTTGTCCTTTTCATTTCATCAAGAATCAAAGTTTGGAGTTACAAAAATACGAATACTGTTCAAGATATGGTAGATTTTCAATTTCTTTCAATTAACTTTGATGTGCCATGACGTTTATAAGATACATTTTTTTTACTTTTTTAAGCTTTACTCTTGTTCTTTCTTGTTCTGAAAAAAAGAAGGAAGATGTTGTTAATTTAAGTGACTTAATTCCCTCATCTAAAAGATATAAAGAAGGAGGTTTAATTAAAGAAAAGGAAGTTAAATCAATCTCTTTTATGGATTCTGTTCCTAATTCCTATAAATGTATTTTTGATTCGTTAAACCTGTCTCATGATTCAATTCATCCATTAGATTTAAAATTATTCGCTGATCGCTTTGAGTCAAAAAGTAAATTTAAATTCTTCTGGAAGATCGGGACAGATTCAATCAGTTTTATGGACTGGACATTTAAAGATTCATTAAAAACAACTACTGCTTTTTATAATTTATTAGATTGTTTTGGGCCAAAATGTAAAACAATTGAAATTGGACAAAAAATAAATTTTCAGAAGCGTAGTTTTCTTTTGTTAGTGAATGATAAACACATGGTAATTGTTGACTCGGACAAGAAAATTGATCAACTAGTTTGGCTTAAATTATTAAAGGATCAAGGTTTTGGTGAGAATTGGAAGTATATTGTAATTCAACCAAAAAAAGGCAAGGCTTCTTGGGTAAGTCTTAAAAATGAAGAATTTAAAGAAATAGGTTTAAAATAAAAAATATGAATGTATTAAATAGAGGGTTTATAACTGTAAAACAAAAACAAGCATTTTGGAATTGGGCGAATACAATAGATACTGAACTTCAATTTTCGGAAGAGGACGATCTTGAACCAACTGTTTATTTAATAACGGAAGACTTTTTTGATATTGAACCTTTAATTGAGCAACATTTCAAGAAAATTTTTAAAAATGAAATATGTGCTATAACTGAGGATGAAGATCTTTGGCCGGTTGAAAGAAATATAGATGTTTTTCTTTCTTGGTTTGAAATTAATGTAGGTTCAATGGTATTTGATTTAGAAAAAAGTAATATTGTATCTGATAAGATTTAGAAAATTTAATTGCAGATTACAAATTTCAGATTTTGTATCAATTTGAAATTTGCAATCTGCAATTTGGAATTTGGAATCTTTAATTTGTAATTACTGTTAACATTTGTCAATTAAGCGAGAATTGTAATATTCAATATTGTCAGAAACGTCTTCTAAAATCCATTCTGGTTTTTCAAAAGATTCGTCCTCAGAAGAAAGCTCTATTTCAGCAATAATTAATCCTTCTAATTTACCCTGAAATACATCAACTTCCCAAAGATGTTTTCCAAAAGGAATGTTATATCTATCTTTGTATAATGTCTTTTCAGAAAGTGTTTCTATCATTTGATTTGCATCAGCAAGAGGGATTTCATATTCAAATTCAGAGCGAGAAATCCCGATTGATTTACCTTTGATAGTTAAAAAACCTTTGTCGTTTTTAATTCGAATCCGAACTGTACAATCTGGATTTTGTGATAAATAACTTTGCACAATACGATGGGGAATAGGTTTTTCTACTAATTCCCATTTTGAATGATCTACTTTAAATTTTCTTTCTATTTCTTCCATTATCCGAATGCTCCTTGAAATCCTAGTTTCCACTTTTTATGTTTGTATTTGTGAATTAAAATTAATTCACAAATTAATTTATCTTTTTCAGTTTTAATTTTAAAAAAATAATTAGTCATAAATTCACTTTGATACTCAATACTTTCTATTTCCATTGATATTATTGAATCAAAAGGAACACTCAAATATTCTTGACTATTTTCATTATTTCCAATAAACAATTCATCTAAAATTTGAGTTTTATTTCCTTTTAATGTCTTTTTTAATTGTTTTTTTATAAATGTTTCATCTAAGTTTTCAATGACTAAATCTGAGTTATGTTTAATTACTAATTCGATGAAATTATTTACGAATTTTAATCGCTCTTCTTCTGGTATTTCTTGAGATATACAGATTATATGTAGAAAGAGAAAAAGAACAAATAATTTAATTTTCATATTAAGTTTTTTGTAAAAATATGATTTTATCTCTTTTAATTCAGATAAATAACTTCTTTTTCTTTTACTTTTGCAGTTATGAATATTTTTCTAACATTTGATTATGAATTGTTTTTTGGTGAAATAACCGGCTCTGTTGAGAGTTGTATGATTGATCCGACCAATAATTTACTTGAAATTTCAAAGAAATATACTGTTCCTATGACTTTTTTTGTAGATGTAGGTTATTTAATTCGCTTGGAAACAGAAAGTGAAAAACATCCAATTTTAAAGTCCGATTTATCTAAAGTTAAAGTTCAAATTTCTGAGATGATCGCTTGTTGTTGTGATGTGCAATTGCATATTCATCCACATTGGGAAAGATCTTATTATAATGGAGAACGTTGGGTTATACAAACCGATGGATGTTATAAATTGGACGATTTTCAAGATGATGAAATCAAAGATATTGTTACAATTTACAAAACATATCTTGAGAATTTATCGGGTAAAAAGGTTCATTCATTTAGGGCTGGTGGTTGGTGTATTCAACCGTTTGAAAGATTAAAATCTGTCTTCAAGGAAAATGGCATCAAATACGATACAAGTGTTTTTCCAGAAGGTCATTTTGAATCCGAACACTATTATTTTGATTTTAGAAACACTCCAAATCAATCAAATTATCGTTTTGAAGAGGATGTCTGTATTGAGAATAAAAATGGTTTTTTTACCGAATATCCAATCTCATCTTTAAGGTATTCTCCCTTATTTTACTGGCGTTTGTATATTTTAGGTAGATTGTTTCCTTCTCAACATAAAATGGTTGGTAAAGGAACGTTTTTATCACAGCCTGGAAGGAAAAAATCTGTTCTAACTAATTTCACATGGAATCACGTGAGTACTGATGGTTATTATTCTACAAAATTAGAAAAAAGTTTAAAGACCTTAATTAATAGTAAATATACCGAAATGGTGACTATCGGACATCCGAAAAGTAACACTGTTTTCTCAGTTTCAAAGCTAGAAATATTTGTCAGGGATAATCATAAAAAGCATTCTTTCTTTTCTTTTAATAATCTACCTTAATTTTTTTTAAAAAATCTATATTGAGAATGATTTCACACAATTTATAAATATGTATATTTGTATATGATTTTACCAAAAACAAGTACTCCGCGATGGATGATTATTGTGATAGATTTATTTTTATCACTTTTCGGGTTGTTTTTCGCCTATTTAATTCGATTTGATTTAAAAGCAGATTCTAAGTTAATTGCTGATGAATGGGAGATTTTATCTAAATCCATTTTGATTTTTATTGCAGTTAAATTTGTTGTTTTTTATCAATTTAAAATTCATAAGGGACTCGTTCGTTATACTTCAACCGAGGATTTGAGAAGAATATTTTTTGCTGTTTCATTGTCAAGTGCAATTTTTGTAATTCTTGGTTTAGCTCGAGTTTATTTCTTTGATGGTTACTTTTTATTTCCTACCTCAGTTTTGCTAATTGAATTTTTAGCATCTTTTCTATTAACAACTGGATTAAGATTCGCTATTAAATTAATTTACATGGAATCAGTTAAGTCAAAAGACCAAACAGAAAGAGTTTTGATTTATGGCGCAGGAGTTTCTGGTTTGATTACTAAGAGAACAATTGAAAAGGATACACGCATGTCTTACCAAATAATTGGCTTTATCGATGATAACAAAAAAATGGATAAAACACGTTTACAAGGAGTAAATATTTTCCATTCTTCTCGTTTAGAATCGTTAGTGAAAGAAGAAGGAATTACTCAATTAATTGTTGCAATTCAAAATCCAAATGAAGAAAATAGAAAGAGAATTCTTGAAATTTGTTTGAAAAATAATGTGACAGTTAATAAGGTTCCAAATCCTGAAAGTTGGATTAATGGTGAGTTTTCTACAAAACAAATTGGAAAAGTTCGAATCGAGGATTTATTAGGAAGAAAACCGATTGTTTTAGATAAACAGAAAATTTCAAGTGAACTAAAAGGGAAAGTTATTTTAGTAACAGGTGCAGCTGGTTCAATTGGAAGTGGGATGGTTATGCAAATTGCTAATTATGAACCAAAGTTGGTTGTTTTATTAGATCAAGCTGAATCTCCATTGTACGATTTACAAAATGAATTAAATCACACTTTTCCTGATTTTAAGTACGAAATTGTAGTTGGAGATATTCGTAACAGAGATAGAATGGCTAGATTATTTGATCATTTTAAACCTGAGTACGTTTTCCATGCAGCGGCATATAAACATGTTCCTTTAATGGAGAATAATCCTTCTGAAGCAATTTTAACGAATGTTAAAGGGACCAAAAACTTGGTTGATTTATCCAAAGAATTTAAAGTAGTTAAATATGTTATGATTTCAACTGATAAGGCTGTTAATCCTACAAATGTTATGGGGGCATCAAAGCGAATCGCGGAAATTTATGCACAAGCAGCGAACATTGATTCAGAGACTAAATTTATTACCACTCGTTTTGGAAATGTTTTGGGTTCAAACGGTTCTGTTATCCCTTTGTTTCAAAAACAAATTGAAAATGGAGGACCTTTAACCTTAACGGATGAGAGAATTACTCGTTTTTTCATGACTATTCCAGAAGCTTGTCAGTTGGTTTTAGAAGCTGGATCAATGGGAGAAGGGGGAGAGATATTTGTTTTTGACATGGGAGAATCTGTTAAGATAATTGATTTAGCGACTAAAATGATTCAATTGAGTGGATTAGAAGTTGGAAAAGATATTGAAATTAAAATTACAGGCTTACGCCCAGGAGAAAAACTGTATGAAGAACTTTTAGCTGAAGAAGAAAATACTTTACCTACTCATCATCCTCAAATTTTGAAAGCCAAAACTAGAATTGAAGAACAAAAAACAGTTTTGTTAATAGATGAATTAATAGCTCTTTTTGAAGATCAACAAAATGAAAATATAGTTTCTAAAATGAAAGAAATTGTTCCTGAATATATTAGTAATAATTCAGAGTTTGAAGTCCTGGATAAAAAATAAATTAATCTTTTTTAAATTTTATTATTGTTGAAAGAATCAATTACAATTCAAGTTCGATTTTCTGATCTTGATACAATGGGACATGTTAATAATGCTGTTTATTTAAGCTATTTTGAAATGGCAAGAATAGAATATTTTACACCATTATTAGGGATTGATTGGGATTGGGAAAATTTTGGGATACTTCTTCGAAAAAATGAAATTGAATATTTTACACCTGTTTTATTAAACGATGTTCCGAAAATTTCTCTTTTTGTCTTGCATATTGGAACAAAAAGTTTTACTTTAGGGTATGAATTAATGGTGAACGATAAGCTCTATACATCTGGAAGTTCTGTTTTAGTTTGTTTTGATTCGGTTAATAATAATTCGATAGAGATTCCTGAAAAAATGAAAACTGTCTTGAATTCATTGATAAAGGAATGAAATTTGTTTCTAATAATAGAAAATTTAATACTTAACACTAATTTGATATGATCAATAAAATTTTTATAGCTGTTTTTTTCATTTTTATCGGAAATTTTGTTTTTTCACAAGATGGTACTCCTGTAAAAAAAGAAAAATGTTATGAGGAAGCTGCAAGACGTAAAAAGAATATTAAATATGCAGAATGGGAATGTGGTAAAAGAGCTGGAATGGTTGATTGTAATGAAAAATTATCTTACAACGAAGATAATAATACTTTCTTAGCTGGAATTGATGCGACTCCTTATAATGGTCAATGTGAAACTTGTCACAACAATGGAATGATTGAGCGTACAGTTACATTTGTGAATGGTAAAGAAGATGGAATTGATACTACTACTTATGAATCTGGATGTCCTCAAGCTATCAGATCTCACATTCAAGGTGCTAGAAGTGGAACTTGGGTGTTTTATTTTGATAGTGCTAAGGTGAATTGGGAAATTAATTATTTTGCAGGGGAGCAGCAAGGGAGAGCTATATTTTTCACTAAAAGAGGTGATACAACTTTGTTTGAAAACTATGTTGCAGGTAAGATGGAGGGGATTCAAAAAACATATTTTCCTCAATCTAAATTAGAAAAAGAAGTTTCTTATAAAGGTGGATTGATGGATGGATATTATAAAACCTACAATTATGATGGTATTTTAACCAGTCATTTAAATTATAAGGCTGGGACGAAAATTGTCGAAGTTAAGACAGAAGTTAAGAAGTCTCCCAAGGAAATGCAAAAAGATAGCTTAACAAAAAAATATTCAATACAGAAATACTCTTCTACAATGGGGATGAAAGATGGTGAATGTAAATACTTCTATGATAATGGTGCTCTGTTAAGAATTGAAAATTGGAAGTCAGATATCAAAGAAGGTGAATTTAAAACATTTTATATTGGTGGAGAAATTCAAAATCATGTGACCTATAAAAAAGGATTGAGAGAAGGTGTTTATGAAGAGTTTTATTATGATTCTAAATTAAAACATAAAATAGTTTATAAAAAAGATGTTGTTTTGCAAGAATATAAATACGATCAACACGGTAAAGAAACTTACTCTTATGGAGCACCTGTTAAAAAAGAGGGGGAAGAAGATGATGAAGTAATGTCTGGTCAGAGTGGTAAAAAGAAAAAGAAGAAAAAAGATTAGTTTTAAAAATTCTATTCAAATATCATTTTTCTTAAATATATTTATTGTTAAATGATATTTATTTTTAATTTTGATAAAAAAACAAACATATTATGTCAGATAATTTCTTCGAAGGTTCAACAGCTTCAATTGCAACAATCTATACTATTCTTGCTTTAGGGATAGTTGCATGTCTTATAGCTTTTGGTTAATTCCAAAGTTATGATTGAATAAAAACTTATCCTGTTCTTTTTGAACAGGATTTTTTTATATTATAATTTTAGTCGCTGTAATTATTTATAAAATAAAATAATATGCTTTTCAATTCGATTTTTTCTTGGGTTATAAAAAAACGAATTCATCAGATAGATTTATTTCGAAAATATCCTATTGAAATTCAAAATGAAATGCTTGAAATGCTATTGAAAAAAGCTGTGAAAACAGAGTGGGGGATTCGTTATGACTATTCTTCAATTAATAGTTACTTTTCTTTTCGATCTTCTGTTCCTTTACAAGATTATGAAAATGTAAAGCCGTGGGTAGATCGAATAATGAAAGGAGAGAAAAATCTTTTATGGCCTGGAGAGATTAAAAGATTTGCAAAATCATCTGGAACTACTTCGGAACGTAGTAAATTAATACCTGTATCTAAAGAGTCGTTAGAAGATTGTCAAAATAAAGGAGGGAAAGATTTATTAGCATTGTATTATGAAAATAATCCTAAAGCTAAACTTTATAGTGGAAAATACTTAGTTTTAGGTGGAAGTACTGAAACAAATCCTCTTTCTGAAAATTCTTATTTTGGTGATCTTTCTGCAATCCTTGTGGAATCTTTACCTTGGTGGGCTGAAATTAGAAGAACTCCTTCAAAAGAGATTGCATTAATGAGTGACTGGGAGCAAAAAATTGAACAAATTGCTTTGAGTACGATTGATCAAGATGTTTGTATTCTTGTAGGAGTTCCAAGCTGGACAATGGTTTTGTCAAATAAAATATTAGAAATTACAGGCAAGAAAAATTTAAAAGATGTTTGGCCAAATTTAGAGCTTTTCATGCATGGAGGAGTAAGTTTTGAACCATATAGAGAAGAATTTGATAAGTTAATTCCTACTGAATCCATGAATTATGTTGATTCTTATAATGCTTCAGAAGGTTTTTTCGGTATACAAGATCGAAAAAATGAAAAAGATTTATTGTTGATGTTAGATTATGGGATATTTTATGAATTTATTCCAATGAGTTATTTTGAGGGGATTAAGTCTCAAATTGTAATAGAATTATCAGAAGTAGAATTGAATGAAAATTATGCGGTAGTGATTTCGACAAATGCTGGTTTGTGGCGTTATATCATTGGTGACACAATTAAATTTACTTCTAAATTACCTTATCGTTTTTTAGTAACTGGTAGAACAAAAAGTTTTATAAATGCATTTGGCGAAGAATTGATCGTGGAAAATGCTGAAAAAGCCATAGCTGAAGCTTGTTTTAAAACAAACGCTCAGATTAGAGATTATACAGCTTGTCCAGTTTTTATGGAAGATAAATCAAGAGGTCAACACGAATGGTTAATTGAATTTATTAAGCCGCCAGAAAACATTGAAGTTTTTGGAACATATCTTGATGAAGCCTTGAGAAATCTTAATTCAGATTATGATGCGAAGAGAATTAATAACATGATAATTGAGTTTTTGAAGATTACAGTCGTAGAAAATGGTACCTTTGACTTATGGCTGAAATCTAAAAATAAATTAGGTGGTCAAAATAAAGTTCCTCGTTTATCAAATACACGTGAATACGTTGATCAAATTCTTAAATTTTCATAAAATTAAAAAATGAGTAATTGAAGTTTACTTTTGAAATAGTGTTTCTTTTTTTAAGTTTAAACTGTTTAAGTTTTGCTCAAGATGATTTATTGTGGAAAGAGAAATCAAGTTTTTCAATAGATTCATCCGATATTTGGACAGTTGACGTTCTCGGAAATACATACATTACAAAGAAAGAGTTAATTCAAAAATATGACTCAACAGGAATATTGAAATTTTCTCAAAGTCAAAAATCTATTGGACGTTTAACATCATTACAATCAATAAATACAATGAAAATTGTTGTTTTTTCAGAAGAACAACAATTATTTTGTTTTCTAGATAATACACTTACACCTTATGAATCGTGTGTTGATTTGATCGATCATTCTATTGGAAATGCTACAAAAATAGCAATATCATCTCAACCGAATAAATTTTGGGTTTATGATCAATTAAATTCAAGATTGCATTTGTTATCGCTTATTCAAACAGAACAAGCTCAGGATGTAGAAAATTTAAAAGGGATGTTAAATTCAATTCAAATTTCTTCAATGCTTGAGCAAAATGGATTACTGTATTTAGTGGATACTGTTCAAGGAGTTTTTGTATTAGATATGTATGGTTCATTGGTTAATTCTATTAAAAAAACAAATATTAAAGGAATTCAAGTTGATTTTGAAAATATTTATTTATTAGAAGAGGATTTTATTACGATCATTAATTTAGAAACGAATATAGAAGTGAAAATCCAATGTCCATTGAAGAATATAATTGAATTTCGTAAAAATTCTCAGCATTATTTTTTTAGATCAAATACAGAAATTAAAAAATACCAACTTCTTTTAGCAAAATAAACTTGTATAGTTCTTCAATTTTAGTAATTTAGTAATCCTGTTTGCATGATGCATTCAGATTGGCAAAAATATAGATTATGCATATTGCGGTAGCAGGAAATATTGGTTCAGGAAAAACTACGTTAACTAACTTATTAGCAAAACATTACAATTGGGATACACATCTTGAAGATGTTGAACAAAATCCTTATTTAAATGATTTTTATGAAGACATGCAACGTTGGTCATTTAATCTGCAAATTTATTATTTGAATAGTAGATTTACTCAAATCCAAGAAATTAAACAAACTGATAAAAGTGTTATTCAAGATCGCACGATATACGAAGATGCTTTTATTTTTGCTCCCAATTTACATTCAATGGGGTTGATGACTACAAGAGATTTTGAAAATTATTTCTCATTGTTCAGTTTAATGGATTCATTTGTTTCGGCTCCTGATTTATTGATTTATTTGCGTGCAAGTGTCCCTACTTTAGTAAACCAAATTCAGCAAAGAGGAAGAGAATACGAAGAAAGTATTCGTTTAGATTATTTGAAACGATTAAATGAAAGATATGAAGCTTGGATTTCTACTTATGATAAAGGGAAATTATTAATAATTGATATTGACAACAATCGCTTCCCTGAAAGTCAAGAAGATCTTGGGAAAATAATTAATTCAATTGATGCTGAAATTAACGGTTTATTTTAATTAATGGTTAATTAAGATTGTTTATTCAATTTTAACCTCAAACTCAAAAAAAATGATAGTTGTAACTGGTGCTGCTGGATTTATTGGTAGCTGTTTGGTTAGTCGCTTAAATAAAGCGGGTATTTCTGATATTGTTGTAGTTGATGATTTTTCAAAAACTGAAAAAGCTCAAAATTTAGAAGGTAAAACATTAATTTCAAAAGTCGGTCGTAAAGATTTCATCTCTTGGCTGAAAGATTTTGGAAAGGAAGTTGATTTTATTTACCATTTGGGTGCCCGAACTGACACAACTGAATTTGATAAAGCAATTTTCGATGAATTAAATATTGGATATTCAATTGATGTGTGGAAATTATGCGTGGAATTCAATATTCCATTAGTTTATGCAAGTTCTGGAGCGACCTATGGCTTGGGTGAATTTGGTTATAGTGATGATCATGCTGTTGTAGATCAATTAATTCCTTTAAATCCTTACGGTGATTCTAAAAATGATTTTGATAAATGGGTTTTAAAACAAGATAAAACACCTCCTTTTTGGGCAGGTTTAAAGTTTTTTAATGTATATGGACCAAATGAATATCATAAATCTAGAATGGCGAGTGTGATTTTTCATGCTTTTAATCAGATTACTTCTAATGGAGCCATGAAATTATTTCGTTCTCATAATCCAAAATATGTCGATGGTGGGCAATTACGTGATTTTGTTTATGTAAAAGATGTTGTTGAAGTATGCCTTTTTCTAAAAGATAAGAGGCCAGAAAATGGGATTTATAATCTTGGAACTGGATCAGCAAGAGCATTTATCGATTTGGCAAAAAATACATTTAAAAGTATGGATAAAGTAGAAGATATTTCATTTATCGATACACCAATTGATATAAGAGATAAATATCAATATTTCACGGAAGCTAAAATGGAAAAACTTTTAAAAGCAGGTTATGAAGGTGGATTTCACTCCTTAGAAGAAGGTGTGAAAGATTACGTTCAGAATTATTTAATCGGAACCAACTATTATTGATTTAAATGGAATTAATCCAACATCAATAATTCAACATTATACATCATTAAAACAAAAAAATCTCGACAAATTTGTCGAGATTTTTTTGTTTTAATATTCATCCTCGTTAAAAAGGAAATCCTCGCGTGAAGGATAATCAGGCCAAATATCTTCGATGCTTTCGTATGTGTCTCCTTCATCTTCTAAAGCTTGTAGATTTTCTACAACTTCCAAAGGTGCTCCCGCTCGAATCGCGAAATCAATTAACTCATCTTTAGTAGCAGGCCATGGGGCGTCTTCAAGATAAGATGCAAGTTCTAATGTCCAGTACATTTTATTATTGTTTTAGTATTAATTGGCGCAAAACTAACTTTAATTTCAAAACATACAAGTAAAAGGTTGAAAACTTTCTCTATTTTTTAAAAACTTTCAACAATATGCGTTTAAATGGAATGAAAACATAGTGTTTTTTTTAAAAAACAGGCTTACATTCTAGGTTTCCAAGGTTGTTCATTTGCATTTAAATCTTGTGAAAGTTTACGTGATAAAACAAAAAGATAATCACTTAATCTGTTTACATATTTAAATACCATCTCTGAGACGTATTCTTGCTCCTGTAATGAAACGATTATTCGTTCACCTCTTCTACATACGCATCGTGCAATATGACAATAAGAAACAGTAGTATGACCTCCAGGAAGAACGAAGAATTTCATTTCTGGTAATTCAGAATCCATTTCATCTATTGAGTTTTCTAAAAATAAAACATCTGATTCTAATAAATCAGGGATTTTCATTTTAGATTTTTCTGGATCAGAGGCTAAACTAGATCCAATTGTAAATAATCGATCTTGTATTTCAATTAATTGATTTTTGTATTTTTCATTAATATTTTGATCTCTAATTAGACCAATATGTGAATTTAATTCATCAATAGTGCCGTATGATTCTAGACGAATTGATCCTTTTGAAACACGTGTTCCGCCTATTAATTGAGTTGTTCCAGTGTCTCCTTTTTTAGTATATACTTTCATTATTTATTTTTATTGTCTTGATTCCGCTTCTTCTTCGTATTTTAATATTTTTTTCAATTCTTGAATACGAAGATTTTTGCCAAATAATCGTATGTTTTTGGCTGTTTCAGTATAATAAACATGTGTTTTTTCCAAATAATTAATTTGAAATATAACCCATTCTTTGTTTGTCATTTTTAAACCATAATTTTCAAGTTCCATTCTTAATTTTTTAGCTACTGCATAGTAATCTGCTCGACCGAAATAATCGTGATCAGCGTCACACATGATTTGTTCTAAAAGTGTCACGGGTACTTTATGATTATGCTGTGTGGCTTCTATTATTTGAATGATTTGATCAATTTGAGCTTGACTATAACCATATTTTGGAAGATTGTTTTTGGCTAAATTTATGGCAAAGCTTTCGTTGTCTACGTTGTTTATAATATATCCTGTGTCATGATACAAGACAGCTGTCTGTAAAATTAATATTTCTTCTTCATCTAATCCTTCGAGTTTAGCGAATCTAAGAGCTGCTTTTTCTACGTTTAACGTATGTGCTAAATCATGGTATACAATTTCTTCAGGTAAGAATGCTTTTAATCTGTTTAGCAAGTCTTTACGCATGTGTGCCGAATCTACATTCGATAATTCGCATAAAGAACGTAATTCTCCATTAGCAATTTTTCCTTCTGTATATAAGCTGTATTCATGTTTTAGTTGTTCAACATAAAACATTTCCACATTTCCTCCTCGTTTTTTGATGTCAACTTTACCTCTTGTGTGTATATCAAAGTATTTACTAATTTTATTAGCTACTACATCCGTTATATTAATTGAGTTTGATGAAGCGTGTTGTTCAGCTCTTGAAGCGATATTTACTGTATCCCCCCAAACATCAAAACTGTATTTTTTTGCTCCAATTATTCCTGCTACTAATGGTCCCATATGAATTCCAATTCGAATTTCCCAATAGTCTAAATTCATTGCTTCAGCTAGGGATTTTTCATTGATCATGAAATTACGAATCTCTAAAGCTGCTAAACACGCTCTTATTGCAGGTTCTTCGTTTTTCTCTGTAACACCACCGATAACCATATACGAGTCACCAATTGTTTTTATTTTTTCTAATTTATAACGACCTGTGATTTCATCAAATTGTGTAAAGTAATATTCTAACTTTTTTAATAATTGAAGTGGTTTTATTTTACTTGATTTTTGGGAAAAACTTACAAAATCTGTAAATAGTACTACGCCATTTTCAACTCTTTTTGGAGAAAATTTACCATTTCTATTTAAATCTTCTAAAACAGTTTCTGGAAAAATGTTGTTTAATAATTGATTGATTCTCTGGTCTTTGTAGAAAAGAGTTTTGTAAACTTCTATTTTTGCAAGAATTAAATTTGGGTTAAAAGGCTTCGTAATAAAGTCAATGGCACCTTCATTTAATCCTTTCACCATTTTAACTCCAGAGTTTGAGTTATTGGTTATTACAATTATATAAATGTTTTTTATAAAACTGACTTCTTTAATTGTTTTAAAAATTTCGAAGCCTTCAAAAGAGGGATTGTCGATATCAATTAATAAAACACCGATTTCCTTTTTTTTAAGAACTGGTAAAGCTTCACTAATGGTATTGACAATTAAAGTATTATTTCCACTTCCGCTGAGAATTTCTTTTAACCCTCTTTGCGTTTTTTCATCATCATCGATAATTAATAAATTGATGAATCTTTCCATACTTTCTTATTTTAACTTTTAAAGATAAGAATATTGATTTAATATATTATTTTTTTGATTTGTTTTTTTAATTAAGCGTTATAAATAATACGGTTAAATCAATAATTGTTACACTTTAGGTTTGTTTTTTTATTTGAGTGAAAAAAAATTATATATTCGAAGAGTAGTAGTAGATAAGAAAACTTTTGTAGTAGTAGGTTTTCGGTTTTTAGTTTTAGTTTACCTGATTTTAAAACATACTTTTTAAAGTATTTTTGAAATCAGGTTTTTTCTTTTATATCCTTTTTTTATTTGAGGTAGTGATCTTTGTTTTTCAAAATAAGATATTGATTAAGTGGTTTTGTTCTATTCTAAATGCTTTAAAATTGGAGAAATACATTTCAATCAATAAGTAGAATACTTCAAGTTATTTTTAAATTTCAAGACAATTAAATCTTTATATTTGAACGTAGTAGGTAAAAAACTTTTTTAGTAGGGAGTTTTTTTTGTTTTAGTTTACCTGGTTTCATTGTAAAATTGATCATTTTGCTTTTGGAATCAGGTTTTTTATTTTAATTTATTTATAAATACTTTTGATGTTAATATTTTGATAATTTCACTTTGTACTATAATGCTTTATAAATCAATGGGTGTTAATTATCAATTTAATTCATTCTGTTTTTATAAAAATGACTAAATTTTAATAGAAACTGGATTTAGGAGTTTTATTATTTTACTTTAATAAATTCTCCAGCCTTCTATATGCTAATTGATTTTGAGGACTTTTATAAGCTCTCTCAATTTTTTGCTTTTCATTCTTAGTAAGATGCCAAGACAATGAAATGCGATCTTGTTTATTTTCTCTTAAATTAAAAGTGACAATATCAATAGGTACTAAATATCCTTTAATTCCTGTTTTCAATAATTCTTCTTGGTCAAAATCTTGTGTTCTTGCAAAGTTTTTATACATGTTCCCAAATGGTAAAGTTACTTTATCAAGCATTGACACTTTTTTATATGTTTCTTTATTTAGAAGCTTTTTAGTATCTCTGATTTGAAGGATTACAACTCCAGAAGTGTTTTTATCAATCCAATCTTTCATTACATGTAAAAACTCCATCATTGATTTTGTGCCATAATTATCTCTTATTCCAGCATCCATTAATTGAATTCCTGGACTAGTAGGCATTGTTACCATTGGTAAAACAAATGGGAAAGTGGCTTGAGAACGTAATACGCTAGAAAAACGAATGTCATTTGGGTTGTTAGTCTTAAAAAAACTTTGATAATCTATGTTTTCATATGATTTCATCATTGAATTTGGACCTCCATCAGAAGTTGTCATGAAGTTTAATGGTTGTGAAGAAATGTATAATCTTCTACCGTCATTTACAATTGTTGGAGTAAAAATCATAATGGGTATTAAAGCTGTTGCCTCAAAGTTTTTGTAATAGCCTAAATTATGATTTAACATGTTTTTAGTGTTATCATGCAACTGTTCTTCGAATGCGAAACCTCTGTCTTTCGTATATTCGAAACCGTTTATCGTTCCTTTTTGATATCTAAAAAATAAATCATTTGTAGATGCCGCAAAACAAAGTTTATTTAACAAATCTTTAGCAATATTTTCTCTATAATCTCCAGTGTACATACTTCTGAGTTCTCCTTTTTTATATCTTAAAAGAACTTCTCTATAGTAAGCGGCTCCTACCATCCCACCAGATGCTCCTGTCATTAAATGTAGGTGATTTGAAAGTTGGCCTTTTAATAATTCATCTGTTTTTTGTAATACTGTAAATGTCCATAAGGCACTTCTTGTTCCTCCACCTGAAGAATTCGAAATGATTAATTTTGGTTTTTCTTCACCAGTTCTAGCTTTCCATTCTTCTAATATTTGAGTGTACTTTACTTTGTTTTCAAAGGCATTATCTTCAGCAACTCTTTTGATTTCTTCTATCGAATAATTATTTTTTTCTTCATTTTTATACGATAAACCATAACCGTAATTTTTATATGTAAATAATTCAGAATGAATGCTTAAGTAGTCCATTGCGAAGATGATGATGAATAAGATTGGGTAAGTCCATCGATGCATCCAAGAAAGCATGGCGCTAAATAACATAAGTATTACGGTAAGCAATAATACAACACTCATTGCAGCTGGAATTTCAAAAAGATAATGATCCCGAAACAAACCTAAGGTTACAAAAAAGGTGATTGTAATTAATTCAAAAAGAGAGGTGTTAACTCTGTTTAAACTGAATATTTTTTCTTTTAACGTTTCATCAAAATGTTTAACACTTCGGCTGTTATAAAGTTTTAATTTTCGCCCAATATAGATGTAATTTTTATCGTTTTCAGGATTAAAATTCAACCATTTTTCGGTTTTGTTGATGAAAGAAAGATTCTTTTTGGAAAAGTTTTCTTCAGAAGTATTTTTGTTTAATGCATGCAATATTGAGTTTTTTCTAGGGAAAAAATACAACATAGAGAGAAACATAAAGGTTGTAATACCTAGTATATAGGAGATAATGTAAATTATCACTTCTGAAACTGAGGCAAATTCTTCATTTATTTGAAAAGTTGAAAACTTGTAAATGTAAACAAGGCTGAATAGAGTGGGGATTAGTAGGTTGTTTAAACAGAATTTTAAAAATGGTCTACGGACAACTAGTAAAAAAGGATAGTAATGACCTATTTTTATATAGCTATATGTATTAAAACCCATTGTAAATCCTCCAACTGCAAAGCCTATAAAGAAAAAAGCAAAGCCACTAACTTCTCCTAGGTATTCGGGAGAGAAAAATAATAAAGGAATTCCAAATGCATAACCTAAACTATCTGTAATAATTAAAAAAAGTATAAGCCAATAACACAAAGCCAATAAATTGTGCTTAATGTGACCAACTAATAACTGAACAGGGAAAAAAGTCCTGAAAAATTGCCTGATAGATATGCTTTGACTTTTATTCTCCATTTATTATCGATAACGATTTCTAATTTTATTTATTACTTAACTATGAGTCTTGTTTACTTTAATAAAGTCTGTTACTAAGTAAGTTAATGTTTTACCAACTATTTTAAAATCAAGATCTGTTTGAGGAGCACCCTCAGGTAAATGAAGATATGCAATATTTTTTTGATTTCCAACTTCTCTGACAAATATTCTAGCTTCTTCTACTGAAAATCCACTCGGTGTAAAGGCTGAAGTAGGAATCATTGATATAGAATCCAAATCTAACTCTATTCCTAATTTAATTTCCTTTTCTCTATTTTTTGAAGCCTGTTTAATATCTTCTCTAAAATTTCTTGTTCTATCTAAATAATCTTCAAAAAAGGAATAAAAGAATTTATTTTCATCTAAATATTGATAAATTCCTTCGCTGTTATATTGTTGGTGTAATCCTAAAACAGTGTAATTGTTTAAAAAATTATTTGCTTTAGCGTAAGAAAAAGGATTTCCGCTGTGTCTTCCTTCTAATTGTCGACAATCGGCATGAGGATCTAAATTGATGACATCTATTGATTTATGACTAACGGAAAAGCAACTGTTAATTAAAGGGTAAGCGTTGTTGTGTCCTCCTCCAATTACAATTGGGATTTTTCCTGAAGCGACGATAGGAATCAGAATTTTTTGTATGAAATCATCTAGAATTTCAATTCTATTTCTTGCTTCGTCTTTTTCAATAAAAGGAGATAATTGCTTAACTTCCCCCAATATGCAAATTTCTTCTCCTGATAAAAATCGATTAGATTGAACGTTTACAAATCTTGAAATGAATGCTTTAAATGAATTTTCAGAACCTTTTAATCCTAAATTAGCTTGTGGTCCAATATCTTCCGAAATCCCAAGAATAACGTATTTAACAGACGGTTTATTAAATTCGAAGTCTATTTTCTCACCTATTTTAGTTTCCCCATCTCTTTTTGAGACAAAAGAAGAGATGTGATCGTATTCAAATTTTACAAATTCAAAACTGTCAAATTTACTTTTCATGGTGAAGTATTAAATTTAAAAATGATTCAGGGGGTAAAATTGGTCGCATTGTTTCTTTTGATACAAAAGCCAATGTTATTTTTGAAGTAGAAATTAATCTCCCTTCTTCATTTTTAATTTCATGCTCAAAAAACATTCTCGACCCTTTGATGGAAGTTATTTTAGATTCAATAGTTAATTCATCATCGTATTTAGCAGGATATAAATATTTCACTTGAAATTCTGAAACAGGAAGCATAATGCCTTTTTCTTCCATTTCTTTATAACTCATACCTACATTTCTCAGAGCTTCAACTCTTCCAATTTCTACATATTGAGCATAATTTCCATAATAGCAATAGCCCATTTGGTCTGTTTCGCCATAGCGAACACGAACTTTCGTTTTATGAGTGAATTCTATTTCCATTTTTAATTTGAAAAGTATTAAATATAGTATAAATATAGCATTAGTTTTATTAAGAATGAAACCTTAAAATGGATATTGTTAATTCAAACTTTTTTGATTTTTCGCCCTTATTTTTTTTTATTTTTTTATTTTTTAGTTACTTAACTTGTTTTCAGTAGTTTATTTTGATGATTTAAAGCAATTGTTTTTACACTGTAAAATATTTTTAGAAAGCAATAGCTTTTTGATTTTTTTTTTAACTTTTTTATGTAAATATTTGTATGCTGAAAGAATCAAGCTTTACTTTCTATGTGTGACAAAGGATTTAGTTAGACATAAAGTTTTGAACAGATAAAGGTAACAACTATTTACTAATAAAGAAATATACCAATGACGAGTAATTATAATGAATCGTGGAGCGCATGCTTAAAAGTGATAAAGGACAACATTTCTTTACAAGCTTTTAAGACTTGGTTTGAGCCAATTATCCCTGTAAAACTAGAGGATAATGTGTTAACTATTCAGGTGCCTTCACATTTTTTCTATGAATGGTTGGAGGAAAATTACATTACTCTTTTGAAAAAAGTGATTCAAAAAGAATTAGGGGTTGAAGGTAGGTTGGAGTATAGTATTGTTATGGAAAATAATACGACTAATTCTACTCCTTACACTGTTAGACTCCCGGCTTTAAATAGAAGAGAATTGAGAAATACTCCAGTTTCTATGCCTTTAAATTTGAATGAAAATCAAATTAGAAATCCTTTTATTATACCTGGTTTAAAGAAAGTAAATGTGGAGTCAAATTTGAATCCTGCATATTCTTTTGAGAACTTTGTTGAAGGAGATTGTAATCGTTTGGCTAGAGCTTCTGGATTTGCAGTTGCTAATAAGCCTGGTGGAACTGCCTTTAATCCTTTGTTGATTTATGGAGCTGTTGGTTTAGGGAAAACTCATTTAGCACAAGCTATCGGTATTTCTATTAAAAATCAATTTCCAAATAAAACTGTTTTATATGTTGGTTCTGAGAAATTTGCTCACCAATTTATAGATGCAATTAAGAATCATTCGACCAATGATTTTATTCATTTTTATCAAATGATTGATGTTTTAATCATTGATGACGTTCAGTTTTTCTCTGGGAAAGAAAAAACTCAAGATGTGTTCTTCCATGTTTTCAATCATTTACACCAAAATGGAAAGCAAATAATCTTAACTTCTGATAAGCCACCTGTAGAAATGCAAGGAATGGAGCAACGTTTATTATCTCGCTTCAAATGGGGGTTGTCAGCTGATTTAAGTTCTCCTGAATTAGAAACTCGTATTGCTATTTTAGAGAAAAAAATGTATGGCAATGGTATTGAATTACCAAAAGATGTTGTTGAGTATTTAGCGTACAGTATTAATACAAATGTTCGTGAAATGGAAGGTGCGTTAAACACACTTCTAGCTCAGGCATCATTAAACAAAAAAGCAATTACAATTGAATTGGCTAAGCAAATGGTAGATAAATTCGTTAAGAATACTGCTCGTGAGGTTTCGATTGAATACATTCAAAAAGTGGTGTGCGATTATTTTGATCTTGCACTTGAAATATTAAAATCAAAAACACGTAAACGTGAAGTTGTTCAAGCAAGACAAATTGCGATGTATTTCTCTAAACGTATGACGAAATCATCTTTAGCTAATATTGGGGCTCATTGTGGAGGGAAAGATCATGCTACAGTATTACATGCTTGTAGAACGGTTACCAATTTGGCTGAAACGGATAAGCAGTTTAAAGTATATTTAGCTGATTTAGAAAAGAAATTGACTATACAATAAATTTTTAAAGCTGTTCTTTTGAACGGCTTTTTTTTATATTAAAATGGAAGGATTAACATAGAGTTCATTAGAAACATAGTTTTTTAAACGCATTAAAAAGCAGTGTGACAGGAGTTTTATAAAGTTCTTGTACAAACACTACTCAAAAAGAACTTTGTGAATCTCTGTGTAAAATTACTCTGTGTAAATCTGTGGTAAAAATAAAATACGTTTACCCTAAATTAATCAATATTTTATTTCCTCTTCAGTTTGGTTGAAAAAGGATTCTGAATTGATGTTTTTGAAGTAAACGTTTGGGAAATAATATTGAGCTATTTGTAAATAATTGTATCCATATTTGGCCATTTTCATTGCTCCTTCTTGACAAAGTCCAACTCCATGTCCAAATCCTTTCCCTCTTATTACTACATCATTCCCGTCAGGGTAACAGCTAAAATAAGTTGATTTTAGGCCAAATTCTTCTCGAATGTCTCTTAAAGGAATTCCTAAAACTGGACTTTGATAAAATCCCAATCGATCAGGTTGGTTGAAGGTAAATATTAATCCTCCATAAATGCTATCAGTAAAAGGGTAGTTGTATTGAGAGATAAGAAATTTTTGCCATTTGTATTGACTGACTCTTTTTTCCCAAGTTGCTTGTTTTGTGTATATGCAAAAAGTATCTTTAAAAGAATTTAGATACGGAATTGCTTTATTCCATACAATTTCTGGTTCGGATGTTTGACCGCCACAATTTGCGTGAAAATAAGCATCCAGTAATTCACCATCTTTGTCCATCATAACAATTCCATTTGTTTGAAGTATTGCTGTATCAATGATTGGAGTGTATTTCATCATGTTGTGGTAAGCTTGACAATGTACTTTATCACATAAGTCAAAACCTTCTTTTAAATGACGAGATTGATATTTAATAGCGTATGTACGACTCATCAATGCTTGAACTTTATAATATTCAATCGTTCTCCCAGGACCTCCTTCTGATTCTACAACTCCAGCGAGATAATTGTTAATATCAACTGAATTGACAATTGTTAATCCGTCTATTCCTACGGTTATTTCAAAATCGTCTTTGTATTTCCTTTCTTTAGCAACAGGTGATTTTAGAGTTAATGTGATGGAAGTGTTTGGGTAATTTTGAGTGACAAATATTTTAGTAAATTTTCCAAGTTCAACGACACCTTTCTTTAAAATTATTTTACCATCCGATGAAGTAGAGATGTCTACGAATTCATTTTGAAGAATTGAACCGAATAAAGTTGTATCTCCATGGATTGAATAGCTTCCGTTGTTGTATGCAAATAATACACGCTGAGTTTTATATTCACGAAAAACACCAATATGCATTTGTTGTCCAAAAGCAGTATTAACAAAATGAACGAAAAGTAGAAATATATAAACTCTCACGTTACAAAATTAATAGAAGAAAAAAGTGTTTTTCGACTAGTTTAGAATAGTTTTCAACAAAGAATGTGCAACTTTTTGACTTGCACCTCCTGTCCCTAGTATTATTCTCATATTTGAATAGTCTTTTAACATGGTGTCTCTATTCTGTCCACCTTTTAAAATAAGGCTTAATTCTTGTTTTATTTTTTCAGGATTGCATTCGTGTTGTATTAATTCTTTAACAACTTCTCTATCCATTATCAAATTGACAAGAGATATATATTTAATTTTAATTAATCTTTTGGCGATTGCATAAGAAATTCCTGAAGTTTTATAACAAACAACTTCAGGGATATTCAAAATAGCAGTTTCTAGAGTGGCTGTTCCGGAAGTCACGATGGCCGCTTCAGATGCACTTAATAAGTCGTATGTTTTTCCATGGACAATCTTTACAGAATCTGAATGAATAAAATCAGCATAAAAAGAAGGGTCTAAACTTGGGGCTCCAGCTATAACAATTTGATATTTTTTAAAATCTTTAACTGCTTCAAGCATTACAGGAAGCTTTAGTTTCACTTCTTGTTTTCTACTTCCTGGTAAAACAGCTATTATGGGAAGATCTTTTAAATTGTTTTGTTGAATAAAATTTTCAGGTGATATTTTAATTTCATTGTATTGTTGAATAGCATCAATCAGTGGGTTTCCTACATATTCTACTGGGTATTCAAATCTTTTGTAAAAATCTTTTTCAAAAGGTAAAATAACATACATATGATCAATTATCTTTTTTATTTTGTGAACTCTTGATTGTTTCCAGGCCCAAATTTTTGGAGAAATATAATAATGAGTTTTTATTCCTTTGTCTTTTGCCCACTCTGCAATTCTCATATTAAACCCAGGATAATCAATCAATAATAAAGCATCTGGTTGAAATTCTTCGATGTCTTTTTTACAGTCTGAAATATTTTTGAAAATAGTAGTAATGTTTTTAATAACCTCTAGAAACCCCATGAAAGCTAATTCTCGAATATGTTTTACGGGTTGTTTTCCAACTGTTTGAGCCATTAAATCACCTCCCCAAAATCTAAATTCAATTGGAGGATTTCCTTCAATGGAATTATTTTGAGAAATTAGTTCTTTTAGCAAATTACTTCCATGTAGATCGCCAGAAGCTTCTCCAACAATTATGTAAATTTTTTTAGATTTTGACATTCAATTTCAGTATTTAAAATAGAACATTACGAATAATCCAACAAATGTAGCTAGGATTAACCCCATGCAATAATTGTATTTTTCTTTTTTCATAAAAAGATGAAAAGCCGGTAGGTTTGCGATGCAAGCCAATGAAATTAATTTGCCTTTGTGCTCGTCTAAATGCCACATTAAATGATTTTCCAATTTATCTAAAACAAATATTAATATTGGAATCATTATAATAATTGTGAATAAGCCTAGTAATAATCCCAAGGTATGTTCTTTTGACCAATTTCGTAAATTCATTTTTATACTATTATTTTGGTTTAAAACTTTATTTTTTTATTTTTCACCCAACACCCAACCCCAAAATTCAATCAGCTAATCAAACCATTTACTTATTTTCTCTAGCGAATCAAACGAAGTCATATCGTATTGAATAGGAACAATACTCACATATCCTTGAGAGAGGGTATGAAGATCTGTCCCTTCTTCAGGGTTTGATTTCCCGAATTCTCCCGTGAGCCAATAATAAGGCTTATTGAATTGATCGTATCTTTTTTCAAATCGATCTTCCCAAAATGCATTGGCCTGACGAACAATTTTAATTCCTTTGATCTCATTTTCAGGAAGTTTAGGAATGTTTACATTCAAGCATATATTGTTCGGAAATTGATTCTTTAAAACCATTTCGATTACTTTTTTTACTATTGTTTTTGCTCCTGAAAAATCAGCATCAGCATCAAAATTACACAAAGAGAATCCGATCGAAGGTATGTTTTCCATTGCCCCTTCAACGGCAGCTGACATCGTTCCTGAATAAAGAATATTTGTAGAAGTATTTTCTCCGTGATTAATACCAGAAAGAATCAAATCGGGTTTCTGTTTCATGATTTCAGAAACACCTAGTTTTACACAGTCAACTGGAGTTCCAGAACAAGTGTATGATTCATGATTCATGAAAATAGAATCTTTGTTTAGTCTTAAAGGTTGATTTAAAGTAATAGCATGTCCCATTCCTGATTGAGGTTTATCTGGAGCAATAATCACAACTTTACCAAATGTTTCTGCAACTTCTACCAAGGATTTAATTCCTTTTGAGAAAATTCCATCATCATTTGTTACAAAAATTAAAGGTTCTTTATTCACAATTTAAATTCTTAATTATGTATTTGAAATAATCCAAATTTAGTGCGAAAGTAACGTTTTTTGATAAAATAAATGGGGGATTTTCTTATAATTCGACTAGTTTGACTTAAAAAGCAAAAAAAATAACAAAATAGCTTGTTTATAGTGAAATTCATTATAAATTTGAAATAGAAATTAGAGTTCATGACAACAAAGCAACTTTTAGAGGATATTAAATCGATTACTTCGGCAAATTTAGACGTGATTCGAAAAAATATTGTTTGTTTAAATGAGCAGCAAAAGTCTTGGAAACAAAATGAAAATTCTTGGAGTATTAATGAAATTTTAGCTCATTTAAACGAATATGCTAAATTTTATCATTTAACTTTATTGGAAAGAATTGAAAAAACTAGATTTACAACCCCTCGAATTAGTTTTATTTCTTCACCACTTGGTCTTGCGGCTTGGCAATCTATGAAGCTAGGGAATGCTAAAAATATTAAACGAAAATTTAAGTCCTTAAAATTATATAATCCTACTTTTGAAGTTAGTTTGTTGACTGGTAATGAGGTTTCAGATTTCGAAAAAGGTCAGATTGAATTATTGGAAATCATTGAAAAGGCTGAAAAAGTAAGTTTAAGAAAAGTCAAAATTCCAATATCTATTTCTAAAATAATTCGCTTTCGTTTAGGGGATGCATTAATGTATGTTGTTTATCACAATGAAAGACATGTTCAACAAGCTCTTAATGTTATGAATCACCCGAATTTTCCTAAAAAATAATGTCTTTGAAATTCGGTTACTGTAAAGTTAGTATTTCTCCTGTTCGCTCTGAAAATAAAGATCAAGCTGAAATTGTAACGCAACTTCTTTTCGGAGAAATTATTCAAATTGAAGAAATTCTAGGTTCTTGGTGTAAAATTATTACCTTTTCTGATAGTTATTCAGGTTGGATTGATATCAAACATTTTTTACCTTTAACTCAAAAGGAACTAAATAGATGGCAAGATGGTTTAAGTATTGAAAATTCTATTTTTCGAACACTTGAAACGCCATGGGGTAATCAACGTATTGTGAAAGGTTCATTTATTCCTTACATGAATGATAAAGGTTTTAATATTGGAAATGATTTTTTTCAATTTATTGAGCCTGAAATTAAATTGTCAACTGATTCTGTTTATGAGTTAGCAACTGAATACTTGAATACACCTTATTTATGGGGGGGGAAATCACCTTTTGGAATTGATTGTTCAGGATTAACTCAGACTGTTTTTCGTTTTTTTGAAAAAAATCTTCCGCGTGATGCTTCTCAACAGGTTGATCATGGATTGGAAATAGATTTTGAGGATATTTTGTCAGGAGATATTGCTTTTTTTCACAATAAAGAAGGTAAAATTATTCATGTAGGAGTTTTAAATGGTGAAGGTTTAATTATTCACGCAAGTGGTTGCGTTCGTATTGATTCTATCACAAAAGAAGGGGTCATTCATTCTGAATCTGGGTATTTAACCCATTCTTTAACAGTTATTAAAAGATTGTAACAGAAAATCAAGGGTAAATTTTAACTTATTACCATTAACTTGTTTTATTTTAACAGTTTTGCCTCTTTTTTTTGCTTATTCAATTAATTTGTTATTATTTTAACCTCAAATAGGGAAGACTTAATAGTATATTGATTTAGTAGATTGTTAACAAAAAATCAAATAATTTAGAATTCTAAAATTGTTTAAGAAAGATAAGGGATTATCTTTGTAACAGAATAACATAAAATAAAGGATGGAAAATACAATTAGTGCCAACGTTATGAAAAGAGACCAAGAGATTTTTGATTTAATTGCTGATGAAAAACACAGACAAATACACGGTATTGAGTTAATTGCTTCTGAAAATTTTGTAAGTGATGAAGTGATGCAAGCCATGGGAAGTGTTTTAACAAATAAATATGCTGAAGGTTTACCAGGTAAAAGATATTATGGTGGATGTGAAGTTGTTGATAAAGTAGAACAATTAGCGATTGATCGTTTGTGTAAATTATTTGGTGCTACTTGGGCAAATGTTCAGCCTCATTCTGGAGCTCAGGCAAATGCAGCTGTATTTTTAGCATGTTTAAATCCGGGAGATAAAATTTTAGGATTTGATCTTTCTCACGGTGGACATTTAACACATGGTTCTCCTGTAAATTTCTCAGGTAAATTATACGAACCACATTTTTATGGTGTAAATAAAGAAACTGGAAGAGTTGATTACGATCAATTGGAAGAGGTTGCTTTGAGAGTAAAGCCTAAAATGATCATTGTTGGTGCTTCTGCTTATAGCCGTGATTGGGATTATGCACGTATTCGTAAAGTGGCTGACCAAATTGGTGCAGTAATTTTAGCTGATATTTCTCATCCTGCTGGTTTAATTGCTGCTGGTTTATTATCTGATCCATTAGATCACTGTCATATTGTTACAACGACAACTCACAAGACTTTAAGAGGTCCTAGAGGTGGAGTTATTATGATGCGTAATAATTTTGAAAATCCTTGGGGTATCAAATGGAACAATGGTAATCTTCGTTCTATGGGGGCTTTGTTGGATGCTGCGGTTTTTCCTGGAATTCAAGGAGGACCATTAGAGCATGTTATTGCTGCTAAAGCAGTTGCTTTTGGTGAAGCTTTATCAGATAATTACAAAACGTATATGAAACAAGTGAAATTGAATGCTTCAGTTATGGCAGACGAATTCATTAAGAAAGGATATAAAGTAATCTCTGGAGGAACTGATAATCATTCTATGTTGATTGATTTACGTTCTAAAAGTGTTACTGGGAAAGATGCTGAAAACACATTGGTTTTAGCTGATATTACTGTAAATAAAAATATGGTTCCTTTTGATACAGAATCTCCATTCGTTACTTCTGGTATTCGTGTAGGAACTTCAGCTTTGACTTCAAGAGGTGTTAAAGAAAATGAAATTGCAATCATCGTTGATATGATTGATAGAGTTTTAACTGATATTACAAATGAATCTACAATAGCTTCAGTAAGAAAAGAAGTGAATGAAATGATGAGCAATCGCCCATTGTTTCAATGGTAAGAAATAGATTAAATTTTTAAAAAAAATCTCCTTTCATTCACTTGAAAGGAGATTTTTTTTGCTTTTTTTTAATGAAGCTTTAATTATTTAAAAATGTATACCTATTTTTAAAAAATAATATTCTACTTGAAAAACTATTATTCTTACTTTTGAATTTATGAACTTCAATAATTTTTGTGTAATTATTCTTTTATTATTTACAAGGTTTACTTGTTTTAGTTCGGATAAATTTTCAAAATTTGATTCAATTGTTTTTGTAACTAGTAATCCTAAAGTGTTAGAAATTTTTTCAAAAGAAGAATTGAGAAAATTTCAATCGACCAAAGATGTCTATTATTTATACAACTCAAAATATGTAGATGCTTATATTGAAGGATTAAAAGGGAATAATAATGAAAGATTAAAAATTTTAAATTGGATAATTGAAGATGGAAATGAACTTCATACTGAACAGATAACTTATGTTTATTATCATCTCGCTTCTTTATTATCGGTAATGAATTCACCTAAATTAAGTCAAGAGTATGCTTTTATAGCAATGAATAATTCAATAGAATATAGTTATAAAAACATGCTATTCCTTAACTACACATTGGTTGGTTCAAATTTTTATAAAAATAAACAGTTTAAAAAAGCAAATGTTTATTATGAGAAAAGTTTGAATTTAATTAAGAATAACCCGAGTATTCAGTCCGCTTCTATGATGAATAATATAGGATTGTGTCAGTTGAATTTAAAAGAATATTTACAAGCTAAAAATCATTTTATAAAAGCAATAAATGTTTTAAATAATATCGATAGAAAGTCTAAAGATAATTTACATTTTCTGAATGTTGTTCAAGGAAATTTAGGTACTGTTTTAAATCAATTGGGAAATTATGAGGAATCAATTGTTCTACTAGAAAATGAAATAAAATATTATTTCATGAATAAAGAATACCTCAAAGAAGCAATTCCTCCAGTGATTGAACTTTTAAAATTGTATAATATATTAGGTAGGACGAAAGAGTGTAAGACCATTCTTATGAAAGTTATTTATTTGGAAGATAAATTTAGTAGTCAAGAAAACGCATATTTATTAACTGAATCTCTTTACTCTTATTATATAAATAAAAGAGATAATTTTAACGCTTTAAAATATTCTGATCGCTTAATGAAAATTCAAAAAGGATATACAAATTCTATCATTAAACAGAGCTCTGAATTGAATGAAATCATTTATAGAAATAAAATTCAGCATCTTAATGAAGATAAAAAGTCTCAAGAGATTTTGCTAAAGCTAACATTAAAAGAAAAGAGAAGTAATCAGATATTATTTTTTACTATAGTTAGTTTGGGATTTTTTATAGTATTTGTAGCTTATAGAAGTAAAAAGAAAAGTAGATTGCAAG
The DNA here is from genome assembly GCA_947474675.1 of Flavobacteriales bacterium. Lineage (GTDB taxonomy): Bacteria > Bacteroidota > Bacteroidia > Flavobacteriales_D > Crocinitomicaceae > CAIUKX01. The sequence continues at coordinate 7,081 of CANJKA010000025.1, read as the reverse complement.
ATGATTTCATTCAAAACCAGAATAAATTATTACTTGAAAATGAAAATAAATTACAACAAGAAAAAATTACCAATTTAGCAATCAATTTAACCCTTAAGAAAAATACTGAAAAAGCATTTTTAGCAAAAATTAATGAATTAAAAAAGAAAAATAATAGTGGTGTTGAACAAGTGATTAAAGATTTACAATTCAGTGTTTCCAATTTATTAAACATTGATAAAAAATTAATTCACAGTACTATTGAAGCAGATGATATTCACCATGATTTTAAAATTTCAATTGCTAAACTCCATCCCGAATTAACTAAAACAGATATTACTTTTTGTTGTTATTTTAGATTAAACCTTTCGGCAAAAGAGATCAGTGCTTTGCAAGGTGTAAGTGATGGTTCGGTAAGAGTTATTAAAAATAGAATTAAAAATAAATTGAATTTGCTTCCTGAGAATTCAATAAATGATTATCTGATTCATATTTAAAAATGCTTATTTAATAATTTAAGTGAATTTACTTAGTTAACATTTTTTTTAAATTAATGTTCTGATTGTTATTTGATTATGTTTTGTTTGTTAACGTTTTAACTACCCTTTTTATCGAAAAGTTAACAGTTTGTAACGTGTTTTTTTAAGTAAAACTGTTAAAAAAGTAAGAATTTTGTATTACTATATTATACACTATACTTACTAAGATGTCAAAATTTTTACTACTAGGATTTACACTATTTTTTACTATTCAATTTTCATTAGGTTGTACACATACTGCTCGTTTAACTGATACTTACGGAGATGGTTGGAACGGTGGAATTGTAAAGGTTCAAGTAAATGGTGTAGATGTTTTAACAAATGTTGGTTCTACATTTACTTCGGGATCTGGTGGAGCTGGAGTTCAAGATTATACGTTTAGTGCAAATGCAGGTGATGTAATAACAGTAATTGAAACAGCTGCAGGTAGTTGGTCAACAGAAATGAGAGTTGAAATTTTAGATGGAGCAAGTTTATCTATATTAGCTTCTCATGATCCAGTTTCAGTTATTGGAACTTCTGTTTCAGGAAGTTGTCCATCAGCAATGACTATCGTAAGTTCAACAGTTACACAATCATCCACATCTTCTTTAACGAATTGTAGTTCAAATTCTCAAATTATTCGATTAGAGATTGTAACAAGTGGTTCAGGTTCTCCCAAAAGTGTTACTCAAATTCAAACAAATTTTACAGGAACAGCAATTGCTGGAAATATCGGTTCAGCTAAAATATACGCAACCGGAACATCGTCCACTTTTTCAACATCAACATTATTTGGTTCAGGAACAGCTTCAGCAACAACCTATAGTATAAATGGAACACAAGTATTATCAGCAGGTACAAATTATTTTTGGTTAACATATAATTTAAATAATACGGGTACACTTGGAAATACAGTTGATGCCGTCATTTCTCAATATACAGCTTCAGCAGTTAATTATACAGGTATGGCTGTTACAAATCCTGCAGGAACTAGAACGATTTCTATTTGTGTGGCTCCTGGGGGTGTTTATTCTGGGTTAGAAACATGGGTGAAAGCGGATGTAGGAATAACTGGAACTACTCCAATTACAGCAGTTTCAAATAATAATTCTTCCGGAACAGCAATCGTTTTAAATGGCTCTCCTAATTTAAATACGACTTCGACAACTTATAATTACAATCCTTATATTGATTTAACTGCTCCTGTTGGCTTATTATCAGATGGAGCAGCTGCAAATCGACAATTTTTTAAATTATCTGGTTACGATGGGATTCTAGGGTTGAATTTTACATCTATGTTTTGGGTTTTCAATTTGACTGATTTATCACGTACCTATTCTCATGTTGCAACCGTTGAGAATGTAACAAATTCAACTCCTGCAAATGGTACTTTACATGGAGATGCTGATGTTTTAGGAACAACAGCTTCAATTATGCAGGAAGGATACGATGTAACAGATTTTGGAATTTCTGCCCCTGCAGGAACATGGCAACGAAATGGTTCTAATATCGTGTCTAATTCAAATCATTTGACCAGTAAACAAATTTTATCAACAAGTTGTACAACAGGCGGGAGTACTACTTTGAATCGTTTTTTTGGAGGGCAAAGAGATTTATGGGATCCAAATACATTTGCAGGACACCCAAGAGATTGTAAAGGTCCTGCAGCTGAATTAATTGGATATACAACCGCTATAACCGCAACCGAAAGACAAAAAATTCATACTTATTTGGCAATAAAATATGGATCAACTTTAGGCAGTAATTATTTAAGTACATCTGGTAGTACTATTTTTACAAATTCAGGAAGTTATATAAACAATATTATTGGAATAGGAAGAGATGATGCTGAAGCATTGTATCAAAAGCAATCACATAACGATGATGATTCTGTCCGTTTTTATATAAGTTCATTGACATCATCTAATAGTTTAAATACTGGAACTTTTTCAAGTGACGTTTCATATGTGGTTTCAGGTGCTAATTTAGGAAGATTGAAGTCTACGAATGCTGCAATTGCTGAAATTCCTGGTTCTTGTGGAGTTTATCACCGTATTGAAAGAGAATGGAAAATTACTAAAACAAATTTTTCTGGTTCAGTAAATATGGATGTAAAATTATCCTCCTCCTCACTTCCGGGTTCAGTTACTGTTTCTCAATTATGTCTCTTGGTGGATGATGATGGTAATTTTTCAAATGGAGGAACAACTTGTTATTCAAACGGAGATGGATCAGGAATAGTTTTTACTTATACCAATCCTTTAATTACGATTTCAGGAATTTCTTCAACAGTATTAGCGAATAATACAACGAAGTATATTACAATCGCTTCATTGAACACGTTAACACCATTACCAATTGAATTAATTGATTTTGAAGCTAATTTAAATGAAAGAAAAACAGTTGATGTTTCTTGGAGTTCGCTAACAGAAATAAACAATGATTATTATACAATAGAAAGAAGTACTGATACTGAATCATGGAAACAAATAGAAGTTTTAGATGGGGCAGGAAATTCGATGTCACTTTTAAGCTATAAAACAAATGATAAAACACCTGTTTACGGAAATAATTATTACCGATTAAAACAAGTTGATTTTGATGGACAGTATAAGTATTCTGAGACAATAAATGTTACGATTGAAGGAGCCTTTAAAATTCAAATTTTCCCTATTCCTGCTAATAATTCACTTTCAATTATTGGAAATGAACTTGATTTAAAAACAATTAAAATCTTTAATTCTTTAGGCCAAGAAATAGATTATTCTTATTTATCATCTTTCGAAGATTTTATAGAAATAGATGTATCGATATTGACCGAAGGATTTTATTTTATTCAAATTAATTCTGGTTTTGAATCTGAAAAATATAAAATTGTAATTAGCCATATTAATAATTAAATTAAAATTTATGAAAATTGAAATTCAAAACAATTTGATAGGGGAGAATGCTTATGTTGATTCAATTAAAAGTCTATTTCCTGAAATTTTTAATAGCCATTATAGACTAATTTCTACAGCTAAGGAAGGAGCTATTTTGAATTTATATTTTAAAGAAACAAATATTTTTTCAAAAGGTTTTGAAACTGAAAAATTAAAATTAGTAGGTTTTTTCCCCGATATAACGATTCAAGAAATTGAAATTCGTGGCCAACAAATTTATTTAAATATCAAGCGAAGACGTTGGGTAAATGTTTATACAAATGTTGAGGGATTTATCGATTGGAATTTAATGGATGTGAAAGGGAAGAAAGTTGATAATTTTGAGTCTTTATTCACTGAAATTAATTTAATTTATAAATAAGTTATTTTCGCCTGTTTATAGTTAGCATATAAAACTATCTTTTCTAAAATTAAATATTATAATGTAACTTTTTATTCCTTTTTTTGTCTAACTCATGTTAATCATTATCTTTAAATTTTATTCCAAAAATTTTGAGAATAATTTAATGTGATATACTATTAATTAATTAATTAATCATTTGAATGCATAAAATAATTCTTGTCTTACCATTTATTTTTCTTTTTTTTATTGCTGAATCTCAAGTTTTAAGTGGGAAAATAATTGATAAGGATAGTTTAGAAATCCCTTTTGCTAAAGTTAGAATACAAAATCAATCGTACGGAACTGTTGCAAATGCTGTGGGGAATTATCAGTTAGAATTAAAAATTGGAACCTATGTGATTGTTTATCTGGCTGATGGTTTTGAAATAAGAATTGATACAGTATCAATCATTGATTTGAAGACGACTCATTCTGTTATGCTTCAAGAAAAAACAACACAATTAGAAGAGGTGATTGTAGTTGCTCAAAGTAAAAAGGATAAAGGAAAAGAGGTGATGAAACAAGCAATTGAAAAGAGGCCTTATTTTCAAGATTTATTGGCTGAATATTCTTGTGAAACTTATTGTTTTTCAACGCTAGAAAAAGATGTTTTAGATAGCTTAATCAAAGATTCTGTTATTGGAAAAGATAAATTAAATTTAATTGAATGGCGAGCTAAAACATATTATAAAAAGCTTACAAAGTTTAAAGATGAGTTTTATGCGTACAATGATTTTGCAGATAATCACACAAGCTATGATGGGAGCACTACGACAGTAGGCATGTCAATTGATTTAGGTCAAGAAACTCCTATTGCAACTGAAGGAGGCCAACCTTCGAATCCATATTTATTTGTTAATGGGATAAAAGAGGCCCATTTTTCTATTTTTGACAATTCAATTGACGCACCTAAATTGACCCAGAATCCAATCGTTTCTCCTTTAGCATATAATGCTTTTTTATATTATAATTTTTATTTACAAAGTGCTTTTGTAGATTCTAATAATCAATTAATCAATGAGATAATTGTTAAGCCTAAATTTGATTATGAAGCTTTATTTGAGGGTACAATCTACATTCGTGAAGGAAGTTGGGAAGTTGTTTCTTATGATTTTAAAATTAATCCAGGAGTTTTGTTGTTTTTCAAAGATATTCATATAATATGTGATTATAAAAAAATTGATGATCGTTTAGTTCCTGTAAGAAGAGAGTTTGTTTACAATATTAAAGAAGATAAAACCCTTATAAATGGTCTTATTCGAGTTTCTCATTCCAATTATCAATCAAAAATAGATGACTCTAAGTCTGGGTTTTGGTTAGAGACAGCTGTTTATAACGAGGATGCTTTTGACAAAGATTCTGTTTATTGGAATACGGTTAGACCTTTTACTTTGAAAGAATTTGAAAAACAATTTATTGAAGATCAGGATAGTATGATTGCGTATCATGAAAGTGAAGAATATTTAAGACAAAATGATAGTATTCGAAATGCTTTTAGTATTAAAGCAATATTTTTATCAGGGTATGGTCATGTAAATTCATTTAAAAAATATGAATTTACTGTTGCTCCAATTATTAATCAAATTGTACCTTTTGGAATAGGTGGTTTCAGATATAAGCCAGGAATTTCATATTCTAAAGAATTTAAAAATGGTAAAAAAATATTTGTTGCTCCAGTTATAGATTATGGGTTTTATAATAAAGATTTTAAAGGCTCTTTTGAAGGAAATATTATGTACAATCCACTTAATTTTTCTAAAGTTGGATTTGAAATTGGTGATGTTTATGATTTTATTAGTGGTTCTCAAAATGTTTTAGGTTCAATAGCACCATCAACAAGAGTTAGAAATAGAAAGTTTGAAGCTTTTTATTCAAGAGAAATAGTTAATGGTTTGTATATAAAAGCAACTCTTTTGTATTCATTGAGGGAATCAATTACCAATTTGACTTATCCTGATTGGCTCACAAAAATTGGAATGGATATGGTTCCTCAAGCCTTCGATCCATACCGTATTTTGATGCCGACATTTGATTTAGAATACCATTTTAAACAAAAATATACGATTCGTAAAAATAAAAAAATTGTATTGGGTTCTATTTGGCCAGTGGTGTTTTTAAAATATAAATCGGCTATTCCTTCTGTTTTTTCATCTGAAGCAAATTTTGATTACTTAGAATTTCAAGCAACACATACTATAAAAATGAAATCTTTTGGGAATTCAAATTTTAGATTTATTACAGGGTCATTTTTACACAAAAAGGATCTAAGATTAATTGAACATAAGTTTTTTAGACCTTCTGATATGGGGTATTTTTCTAACCCTGTTTTTTCAATGCAATTATTAGATACAAATATTAACACTTCAAATTCCTTTCTTCAAGCTAATTTTATTCATCACTTTAATGGTTTTTTCTTAAATAAAGTTTGGTTATTGAACAAGTTGAAATTAGAGGAAACTATCGGGGGGGGAATGTTAATTATTCCAAATTCTAATTTCGCACAAATTGAATTTTATGCAGGTTTAGAAAGAAAAATTAGAATTAAAAAGCAAATTTTTAAATTTGGTTTGTATGCTGTAGCTCAAGATAATTCTTTTAGTAAATCAAATGTTCAAATCAAATGGGGGCTTAATTTCTACGATGTTTTTAGAGATAAATGGGATTATTAAATTAGATATTAGGCATTAGACTAAAAAAATGTGTAGACAGAATTTTATTCAAAATAATTTATTAAATCAAACACACTTTAAAATTTTGATGATTTTAAATCGCTGTATATACTCAATAAAATAGTGTAATCGTCTTTTACCCAATTTCCAGTTGAGGCACCTCTAAATTTATTATTTCGTAGGTAATTATTAAACATTTCATGGGATTCATTTAATTCTTCGTTATTAAAATAAGTGTTTTTCCAGTATTCTGGAATTTTATTCAAATCAACAATTCCTATTCCTCCATTATAAATTTGAATTATTCCCATCGAAAATTCAAAAGAAATGACTTCTAGTTTTCTTGTATCTGCTGCTTTTAAAATATAAACCATGTGTTTAAAATAGTTTCCTAATCTATTCTTGATTTGTTCTTTGTTTTCTGATTTTAGAGGCTTAATTTATAATGGACCCAATTGACTGGACAGGTTTTTACCAAAGCTAAGATGTTTTTATGACATAGAAACATTGGAATAATAAAAATTATTTGGAGCGATTTGATTCAATGAATCATGTCTTCTCTCTTTATTGTAAAAATCAATATATTTT
>CANJKA010000024.1 GCA_947474675.1 Flavobacteriales bacterium | reverse complement strand
TGATATCTATTAAGGTTGAAAGTTTAATTTAGAGCTATAAATCTATTTATAATTTTTTTTGTTCCCCAAACAATATGACCTGATCCTATATTTACTTATAATCACTTAAATGGTTCAAAAAAAATGAAAGACTGTCATTTTGAGACAGCCTCATTGAATTACTAAAGTTCTTAGGATAGAATATTCATTTTTCGTGTAAAATCTTTGTATTTATCGCTTAAAGGAACTGAAATATTACCCTTTAAAATAATTGAATTATCTTGAAGAATAATTTCGATTATTTTTTCAGAGTTTACGATGTAGTTTCTATGGGTTTTAACAAAATTATTGTTCTCTAAGAGGATAGCAATTTTTGTCAAAGAAATTAGAATTACAAATTTTTCATTTTCTGTAAAGATGTTACAATACCTTTCTTCAACTTCTATGTAAAGTATATCATTAATTAAAACTTTTTTTAATGAGTTCTTCTTTTTAATGAATAAATGATCTGTACTAATAACTGTATCTTGACTTTCGCTTAAAAAGACATTGTTTTGATTGTAAAATTTTTCAATTGCCATTTCAAGGGCATATATAATTTCCAATTCGTTGAAAGGCTTCATTAAGAAGCTAAATGGATTGGTCAATTTAGCTCTATCAAATATTTGCCGATCTTTTGAACTTGTTAAGAAAACAAATGGTTTAGCGGCATTTGGAACAATACTAATTGTTTCAGCAAATGTTATCCCATCTGGTTTTCCATCTAAAAAAACATCAATTACAACAATGTCCACCTTGTTTTGATAAAATAAATTTAAAGCATCTTTATAATTTGTAGCTATTCCAACAATATTATAATTATTTTCAGTCAAAACCTTAACCAATTTATCACTTTCGTATTTCGTGTCTTCAATTATTAATACGTTTATTTTATCCATTATTTCCTGATTTTGGAATTGTTAAAATTATTTTTGTTCCTTTATTTTCAACACTTTCAATGCGGATTTCACCGTCATTTTTAAGAATCATGATTTTGCATAACTGAAACCCTAATCCCGTTCCAATTGCTTCGTCATCATTCTTTTTAGATAATAATATTGATTCTTCCATCAATTTAGATTGTGTTTCTTGAGACATACCTTTTCCCGTGTCTTCAATGACTAACTGATGGAAATTTTCTGTTGTGTCTAATGTGTAGATTGAAATTAAATCATCGTCTTTGCAAAATTTAATTGCGTTATCAAGCACATTTCTAAGAATAATCTTGAAAGAATCTAAATCTGCAATAATAAAATGATCTTTTTTAACCCGATTTTCAAAACGAATGTTTTTATTTAAAATTAAGGGTTTGTAATTGTACTCTATTTGTTGAATAATAGAGTATAAATGCAATGTCTCTTTTTGAAAGTACAATTGTTTAGTCTGTAATAATGCCCAATTTAATAGATTGTCTAGTAAGTTATAAGCTCCATTAGCAATTGAACTATTATTTTGAAGTAGTTTGTCGAGTTCAGTATAGTTTTGGGACTCTAAATTTTCTAAAAGTTTTGTGTTACTGGTTTTTAAAGCGTTTACAGATGATCGTAAATCATGACTAACAATAGAAAAAAGTTGATCCTTTGTAGCATTTAGTTCATCTAATTTATTTCGTTGAGAAAGTATTATTTTATTGGTTTTGATTTTTTGTTTGTAAAAATAAATTCCAATAATAAAGATTATTATTAATAGAGAAAATGAATAAATTAGCCAATTTCGCTGATTAATTTTAATTTTATTTTCAGCTTCTAATACTTTGATTTCCTTTTCTTTAATGTTAACGGAGAATTTTTTTTCTTTTTCAGCAATTTCCCATACTTTGTTTTGATCATTTAAAGAATCCCTCCAATTTTCATATTCTTTTCTATATTCAATAGCAAATGAATAGTTTTTCAAATTTTCTTCAACTACTGCCATGTTTAAAGCAGTATTTTGTTTTAACTTAAAATTAGTAGTTTTTTTAGATAATTGATATGCTTTTCTAAAATAAGGAATGGCCAAACTATCTTTGTATTGAATATAATAAAGATTGGCTAAATCCATGCATGAATTAATTAAAAGCTCTGTTTCTTTTTTTGTGTTTCTCAAAATCAGGCTTTTAAAAAGATATATTTCAGAATTTTTATAATCTGAAAGATGTAAATAACATAGACCTATGTTGTGATAAACTGAACTAATATCTATGTTTTTTAATTTGTTTTGATCTAAAAGTTCAATTTTTTTTAGATAATAAAGGGCTAGTTTAAAATTGTTTTTATTAAGATAAAGGTATCCTAAATAAACATCGCGTATATGATTGAATTTAAATGATTTAGATATTAGTTTATATTCCTTTGTAGCTTTGTCAAATAAGTCTTTTTCCTGAAAACTAGTACCTCTCAAAAAATGTGTATAATCTAAAAGAAGATTGTTTTTAGTTTTAGAGTTTAAAATTTTATTGGTGTAAATTAAAGTAGAGTCGTAATTTTTATTTAAATAAAAAAAGCAGGCTTTTTTAAAGTTTCTTTCAGAAGGGAATAATTGTCTTGTTTTAATGAGTTCTTCATCAAAAAAATGTGTATTTATTTTTGCTTGTAATAGTGAGTGATTTAGGATGAAAAGTATGAAAAAAAATATTTTTTTTGACATCTAATTCAAATTTAAAGTTTTTTGAATAAAAAATATAAACACATTGAAAAAGTGATATTACTATTTCAATGTGTTTAAAATTAATTAATATTCGTTTTCGATTTCGTCATCTGTAGGAGGAATTGGATTAGTTACAGTTCCTCTAATAGTTCTAGGACCTGGTCCACCAGAACCTGCAACGTATGCTATATCAAAAGAGTCTCCTGGTGTATAAGTTTGAACAATTATAACTTTTAAGCTATAATATAAAAAATTTTGTGTTCTTGTTGGTGCAGCAATAATTAATTCAAATTTTCCTCCTGAAATTGGATCAGGTGTTACGTAGTTGACAAGGTTGTTTGAAGTTACTGTGAAATTTGAGTCAACTGCAACCACAACATAAATAGTTGTATTCGTTCCGTTATTAATACAAGTAACATTTGAAAGGGCAGGAGTAGGAACTCCTGAAGGTGTTTTACAAGCTGTGAAAGAAGAAGTAAAAGATGGAATTGAAGCTCCAGCTTCGATTTCAGTTTGTTCAGTTTCTGAATAAGGGTTCATAATTTTTTAGATTTTTTAATTTAATTTTATAAAATTGTTTAGACAAATATAACTTTTAATATGACTTAACATTAAGATAAAACTATTAAATTATAATTAAATATTATTTACGTTTTAACGATTTTTGATAATTTCAGTTGTAACGTTTAAATTAATCTTTTTTAGGTGTTTTTGTAAACAATAAATCTTGAAAATCGTAACTGAAATCTATGTCTTCAGAAATTCCTTTCATTTTTATATTTTCAACTTTTCCATTTTTATTAAAAGTAAATACAGCAAAGGCATCAGCTCCTAAATCGGGTGTTTTCCACTTGATTGCAAAAGTAGTTTCTTTTCCTTTTTCTTCGTTGTAAAAGGCCATGGGTCCAGTTAATAATGGAGATCTCAACGATTTAAACCAAAGTTGATTTTCATGTTCATAGATTTCAATTTCCCCAAACCAAACGTCTTGATATGTCCCAATATAATCTAATTTTTTCAACTCTATTTTTTTGTTCTTTTCAACGGTATTCCAAACTTCTTTTACTTTGTCACTGTCATCATTTTTATTTGCTTGTGATTTAGTATAAATGTCGGCTGTCCAATCAAAATAAGGAAGTTTTAGATAGCTATCAAGTATTGTTTTTGAAACTGCTTGAAATACATCACTTCCGCCCATTTCTGTATTTGTTAATACGATTATTCCTAAATTTATATCAGGTATCATTAATGTAATTGAAAGCATTCCAGCAACATATCCTGTATGTGTGACGCACAGTTTTCCATTCATGTCCTTTAAAAACCAGCCAAGTCCATATCCACTAAAGTGAGTATTATATCTCGGTTCATTTTTAGCTGTAAGGGGGGTGTGAATTCTCCACATTTCTCTTAAACTTTCTTCTGTGAAAAGTTGTTTTTCTAAATTTTCGCCGTATTTTCCTTTATTTAAATGCAATAACATCCAGACACATAAGTCATCCACATTCGAAATAATTCCTCCTGCAGCTCCATTGATCATTTCTTCAGATTCAGGAATTGTTTTTAATGTTCCTGAAAAAGTAGAGTGGGGGGAAGATAAATTACTTTTGTCATTCATTCCTTTTAAAGAACTGAATGAATGATCCATTTTTAAAGGATTTAATATTCGTTCTTGTACAAAGCTTTCCCAACTTGCACCCGAAACTCGTGCAATTAGTTCGCCTGCAACGATGTACAGAAGGTTGTCGTAATCAAATTTGGTTCTAAATGCGGAAGAAGGTTTGAAATATTGAAAACTAGATAAAATATCATCTATCGTAAAATTTGAGCTGTCAGGGAATAACATCAAATCTCCAATCCCAAGTCCTAAACCACTTCTATGTGTCAATAAATCTTGAATGTTGAAATTTTGAGTCACATAATCATTGTACATTTTAAATTCAGGAATGTGTTGAATGACTTTGTCTTCCCATTTTATTTTGCCATCTTCTACCAATAATGCCAATGCAACAGCTGTAAATGCTTTACTATTAGAGGCTATCCCAAAATTTGTATTTTCATCTACTGGAAGTTTGGTCTCAAGCGATTTAACTCCATACCCTTTTTTATGTACTATTTTATCATCTTTCACTATTGCTACTGATGTTCCAGCTACGTTGAACTTTAAAAGAGCATTTTCAACCAATTTATCAATTTCAGGACTAGAGATTTGAGAATTTAAAGTGGTTGAAATAATTGAAAAAATAAATATGACGGATGCTATTTTATTCATAATTAAGTATTTGTGTTGAGTTTGTGAGTATAGGAGTTATCCTTAAGCTGTAAAATTAAGATAATCTGACATTATTCCACTAATATCTCATCCACAAACAACCATGCTTTTCCACCAGCTGCTGAATGCCACGTGGGACAAATGCCTCTATTTTTAGCTGTGACACGGATATAATTACAAGCTATTTCATTACAAGAATGACTAACTTGGATGATTTTACTTCCCTTTTCATTTTCTTGAGATTCTGCTTTCAAGTCTTGATAATATACTTTCTTAAAGTTTATTCCATCTTGTGATACCTCAAAAATCAATTCAGTTGGTGCAAAAATCCAAGATGAATTTGATTCAAGGAATCGGGTTGAAATAGTTTTAATGTCCATTGTTTTTGATAATTTGATCGTTACAAGCATATCGTCTCCTTCAAACCCAATCCATTTTTCAGTCAATTTTTTTTCTGAACCTAAATTACCATCGACTATTGCTAAGGGATTTCCTCCATTGTATTTTTGACTATATTGATGCTGAAATTGTAGGCTATTTGAGATAATACGTTTGAAATTCATGCTTGCTATCTGACTTTGAGCATTTACTCCTTGAAAGCATCTTGCTTTTATTTCACAGGTTCTACCGATTGTAAATTCTCCTGTATAGATGTTCGATTTTTCTGTCGGAATAGAAGAATCAAGTGTGTAATATATTTCTGCATCAGTTATTTGGGAATAAATACACACTTTTACAGGATCTTCAGAGATGAGTTTTTCGATTTGAATCATCGGATTAGGAAGAATCGTGATATCATTCTCTAATAACTTCAGAATTTCATTCAATTCCGTTTTATTTATTTTTGTATAACTATTAATGTCTGAAATGATTTGTTGATAGTCATTGTTAAAATTAAGAAGTGTTTTTAATGTCGATTGGGGATCGTACTGAATAGTTGAGCTTAAAGAACCTAACTTTAAAATATTATTTGTGAGATTTGCAAAAGGATCAACTGTATTAAGAGCGTATTTCAATTTTTCAATAATGAATGGGGTACGAGAAATTACACCAATTTTTCCATTTAAAAGAGATTCATGACCTTTTGTTTTTTCAGTTGGAAGTATCGAAATTGAAATTAATTCTTTTCTATTCATTTTTGGAAGGTTGATTTGAACACATAATTTTTCAGCATCGTATGACCAAAAACCAATTTCAGCTTCTTCGCTGAATAAATATTCTATACCTCCCACATTCACTTTTTCTGGAGGAAACATAGATGGGAATTCTAAAGAATAGTAAATTTCAGATTTCATTCCTACATAAATCCCCTCTGTTGGATTGATTTTTATATGAATTTCGTTATTTGCTATTACTTCTTTATTTATAATTGTAAAAGCTGTTTGATTATGTGTGTAATCAGAACTAGTGCCATCATCTTCGTATATTTTTAGCGAACTATTTCCTCCTGGTATAAAGTGTAGAATCAAGGTGTCGGAAATGATTTGTAAATTTTGTATTGTTTTTGGATACATTGGAATAATTGTTCCTGCTTTTACAAATACTGGAATTTCACTTAAATGGTAATTTCGAACATATTCGTTGTTTCCATCTAATAATGATCCTGAAGAAAATTCATACCATTCCCCTTCAGGAAGCCATATTTTTTTAATTGATAAATCGTTTTCAGACTTACTTGTAACTGGAGAGATAATCAGATCATTACCAAACATGTATTGACTTGAATAATCATAAGAAAGTTGATTTTCAGGAAAGTCATAATACATAGGGTGACAAATTGAAATCCCCGTTTCGTATGCATTTCTTGAAGCATTATAGATATAAGGATTTAAAGAATAACGCATTTGAAGAGCATCTAACATCATAGAATATTCTTTTGGATACATAAACATTCTTCGCTCAATGTCTTTTGATTTCGTACAATGTGTTCTAAGAATAGGACTAAAAGTGCCAAATTGAATCCATCTCAAATATAATTCAGGATCAGCGTCATCTCCCATGTGTCCGCCAATATCGTGACTCCAATACCCATAACCAACATTGCTTGCTGTCGATGTAAAGTAAGGTTGATACGCTAAAGATTCCCACGTACTATGCGTGTCACCAGAAAAGCCGATTTGATATCTATGATTCCCCATTCCGCCCCATCTGTGAAAAAGCATCGGACGATTAACACCTTCTTTTTCCATATCAGTGAAGAAAATATGATTAAGCCACCACGTATTAGAAAGATTTTTCACATTTTTATTTTCAATCCATTGTTGCCAATCAAGCCACCAGAAATCGACTCCTTGTTTTTCTAGAGGATGAAGAACATTCTTAGTATAAATATCAACCCATTTTTTTTCTTCAATTTTCATGGGAATATTTTGATGAAAAGTAGTGTCGAAATTGTATTTTTTTGAAAAAGTAGAATAACTATCCTCAAGTGCGTATATTCCTGAAGCAGGGTGGAGGTTTAAAGCCGTTTTAAGGTTGTTTTTTTTAGTCCAATTTAAGAATTTTTCAGGTTCTGGAAATAGTTGTTTGTTCCAAGTGTATCCTGTCCAGCCGATTAATTCACCGAATTCATCTCTTTTAGGATTTGTTAAACTTAATCCAAAAGTTTCATGCCAATCCATGTCAATTACTAATACATCAAGAGGCATTTTATGCAAGTGAATATCGTTGATTAAATTTCTTAATTCAAGATCTGAATACGTCCAATATCTTGACCACCAATATCCAAAAGCAAATCTTGGCGGCATTGGTATTTTTCCAGCTACCGAAGTATAATCCAACAATGCTTTTTTATATTCATGACCATAACCAAAGAAATACCAATCTTGTTTATTAGTCGAATCTCTTTCAATAATCCAGTTTGTCGAGTCGAATAGATTGGTTTTAGAATCATCGTGTAAGTACCATCCATTTTTAGAAAGTATCCCGTCTTCTAATTGAATATTATTTTTTCCATCTGTATTATCTAAAGTTCTAGTAGTTCCTTTTAAGTTAAGTGAATCGATTTGGCCTGGAAACCACTTCATTTGTTTTCCATTGACATCAAAAATGATATAGAGATTTTCTTTTGTAAACTTTCCTGATTGAATTTTATAAAAAAGTTTTAATTTATCCGTTTCAATCGATCTCCATTTTCCTTTTTTATTTTGTTTAAATTGAGGAGTTGGAAGATTTCGATTTATAAAAACAAGAGAAGCTAAATCTTCAAATTTTCCATTTTCAGACCATTCGATTCTAATAAGCTGTGACGTAAGAATAGTAAAACGAGCGTTTCCGAAAACAAGAGTTGACTGATTGTTTGATTTAGAGTTGTTTATTTGAGCTTTATAATGAACAGCTTGAGTTGATAAAAGGAATAAGAAAAAATATTTTATAAATTTCATAGTTTTACTGAATGGATATAGTAAAATTACTTATTTTAAAAAAAAGATCAGTACTAACGTCGAATTTTATTCATTTTAAGAAACAAAAAAAGAGGCTGTCCCAAAAGTTATCATTGATTTAAAAATTAACAATATAAGGTTATATATAAAAAAGTAAGTAAACTATTTTTATCACTGATTTACAAGTCATTAATACATTTTGTAAAGCAACTTATATTTCCTTATAATCCCTTCCCTTTGGTCTTCGAAAGTTATCACTTTCTCTTATGGATCAAAAAAAATGAAAGGCTGTCCTTTTGAGACAGCCTCTTAAATTTCATACCAAGTATTAAAGACCTAAAACGTCATTTTTAGTAGTCATTGCGATAGCTACAACTTCATCAATTAAATTTTGAGGAACGCTTAAGTCATTTAAAGTAGCAACAAGATTACCAGCAACCGCATTAAAATGATCTTCAGTAAGATTCATTCCAGCATGTGCTTCTCTCATTTGTTTTCCTGAATAAGTTACCATTGGTGCTCCAAAAGCATACGCTAAGAAAGCTTTCATTTTTCCTGACTGAGATACCATGTCGATGTTCACGAAAAAATGATTAATTCTATCGTCAGCAATAACTTTTGTGTAAAAAATATCTACTGCAGCATTTACAGCACCCATTCCACCAATTCTTTCAAATAAACTTGCGTTTTCACTCATTTTTTATAGTTTTAAATTTCTTTTACCTACTTCTTTTTTTAAGTCTCTTGTTCAGTATGTTCAGACGTATATGAAATTCAATTTATAAAAAATGTATAAAGAAAATTCAAACAAATCTAATAAGTGAATTTTTAATAAAATATGATTTAAATCATGTTTTAAAAGAAAAAGATGAAAATCGTATTAGAAATTGAAACTTTTGAAGGGAGTTACTAGAAATCCAATAATTAAAAAAACATCAGTTCTTTCGATTAAGTCTCTCCAATTTATTATTTCAGATCGTAAAGTTTTTAAATTATCGGATTCATTCTATTGAATCGAAATGCTAACCCACTTTCAGTTTGAATGCTAAATAAATAGAGTTATTAGTAGAAGATAATTTTATTTATTATTAAATTAGTGAAAAAACGTTTTAATTGTTCCAGTATTCTAAGATAATTTTAACCTTAATTTTGTTTATCTTCGCAAATAAATAATAGAAAATGTATATTCCTTATTTGGAAATAGTAAATCAATTAGAATTAAAAGATGATGACATCCTCTTGGTGGCTTCTGATGTTTCTAAATTGGCTTATAATACATTTAAAAACAAAGAAAAATTTAATAGTAATTTTTTCGTTGACAGTTTCAAGGCAAAATTAAAAAAAGGGACTTTATTGTTTCCTGCTTTTGTTGAAAATTTCAAAGAGGGA
This sequence comes from Flavobacteriales bacterium, assembly GCA_947474675.1. Taxonomy (GTDB): domain Bacteria; phylum Bacteroidota; class Bacteroidia; order Flavobacteriales_D; family Crocinitomicaceae; genus CAIUKX01. The sequence goes on along the minus strand of CANJKA010000024.1, from coordinate 30,394 downwards.
GATGTTTTTAATAAACACACCACTGAGCCAGAAACTGGAGCTTTATCTAAATTAACTTTCGAAAGAGTTGATTTTATAAGAAGTTCAGACCCTATCCATTCTTTTACTGTTATTGGTGAATATGCTGATGAAATATCTGAAATAAAATGTAAGTCTACTTTTGGTTCAGATTCTGTTTTTGCGTTTTTGAAAGAGAAAAAAGCTAAAATGCTTTTAATAGATGTGGATTTACAACATGGCTTTACTTTTGCACATTTTGTTGAAGAAAAATTTAGAGTGAATTATAGAAAATATTCTGATTTACATTATAAATACGTTAATGATTCAGGAAAAACGATTGATGATAAACTCCATGTTTATGGTAAAAAGAATGGAGTTGTTAACACACTGAATAATTTAGAAAAACTTTTTATTGAAAAAGGAGCAATGGGGAAAATTGAAATAAACGGATGTGTTTTTCGTTTGATTCATTTAGATTCAGCTTATGAAATTATGAAAAATGACATTCAAAATAACAAAGCCCGAAATATGTATTCGTTTGAATTAAAGGAGTTTGTTCGGTCAACTATTAAATCTTTGATTAAGAAATGAAATTTGAGATTCTATATGTAAAGAATTGTGATATCGATTTTGTCAAATGGGATAAATGTATTCATGATGCTAAAAATGAAATCGTTTTTGCATATTCTTGGTTTTTAGATGCTGTATTTGATTCTTGGGATGCATTAATATTAAATGATTACGAAGCCATTTTTCCGATTACAAAAAAATCTAAATTTGGGTTGCATTATTTATTTAATCCAATTTTCGCTATGCAATTAGGTGTTTTTTCAAAAAATGAAATTTCTAGTGAATTATTAGAGCAATTTTTTCAAAGTATCCCTTCTAAAATTAAATTGATTGATATAAATTTAAATTACGGCAATGATTATCAAGGGTTTGCGTTTGAGGTTTCAGAAAAGAAATGTCAATCAATTGATCTTTCAGAGTCCTACGAAGTAATTTCAAAAAAGTATTCTTCCAATATAAAACGGAATTTATCGAAAGCAAGAAAGAATAAATTAGAAATCGTTTTATCTATCGAAACAGACAGGGTTGTGAGTTTATTTAAAGAGAATAGAGGGAATTCATTAAAAGAAATGAAAGATGAACAGTATATTCGTTTAAATACTTTGTTACAAAAAATGCGTGAAAATAAAGTCGCGAAAATATACGAATGCTGGATAGGAAAAGAACTGATTGCATCTGCTTGTTTTTCTGTTTACAATGGAAGAATTATTTATATCAAAGGAGGTAGTTCCCAAAAAGGAAGAGATTTTGGTGCGATGCATCTAATTATGGATGAGGTAATTCATTTAAATTCAGGGAGTAATGTTATTTTTGATTTTGGAGGGTCATCTGTTGCACAAGTTGCACGTTTTAACCATAGTTTTGGGGCAGTTGATTATTCCTATCAGCGTTTGTATCGCAATAAATTGCCGTTATTAGTTCGGTTATTGAAAAAATGAAAATCAATGCCCAAATTATCGCTATTTAATTATTAATTTTACGCAACAAAATAAATAAAATGGCAAAGCATAATTGGACAACTATAAAAGAATACACAGATATAAAATTTGATTTTTTAGATGGTATTGCTCGTATCATGATTAACAGACCAAGAGTATATAACGCTTTTAGACCTGAGACGAACATGGATATGTTGGATGCGATGAATATTTGTCGTGAAAGAAATGATATCGGTGTTATCGTTTTAACAGGTGCTGGAGACAAAGCATTTTGTTCAGGAGGAGATCAAAATGTAAAAGGTGTTGGAGGATATATTTCTGAAAACGGTGTTCCTCGTTTGAATGTTTTGGATTTACACAAAGCGATTCGCTCTATGCCTAAACCAGTTATCGCAATGGTTAATGGATATGCAATTGGTGGAGGACATGTTCTTCACGTAGTTTGTGATTTAACAATTGCTTCAGATAATGCAATTTTCGGACAAACAGGTCCAAAAGTTGGTAGTTTTGATGGAGGATTTGGTTCTTCTTATTTAGCAAGATGTGTTGGTCAGAAAAAAGCACGTGAAATTTGGTTTACATGTAATCAATACAGTGCTGATGAAGCTGAGAAAATGGGGATGGTCAATAAAGTTGTTCCTTTTGATCAATTAGAAGACACAACAATTGAATGGTGCAAGACAATAATGGAAAGAAGTCCTTTAGCAATCAGAATGATTAAAAGAGGGTTGAATGCTGAATTAGATGGTCAACACGGATTAATGGAATTAGCTGGTGATGCGACATTATTATATTATTTAACAAATGAAGCACAAGAAGGAAAACATGCGTTTTTAGAAAAAAGAAAACCAGATTTCCAACAATTCCCAAAATTCCCATAAATATTAAATTATCCCCCCGTAGAGTCTGAAAATTTTCAGACTCTTTTTATTTTTTTGAAATAATATTTTCAAAAAAATAATTCACCACCACAATTCACCACCACAATTCATCAATAACATAATTAACCAATACATTTCACCAAAATGATACAAATAGAAACTGATCGTTTAATTTTAAGAGAGTTACAATTGTCAGACGAAGACCGTTTTTATCTTATGGATAGTAATCCAGAAGTAGTAAAATTCATCGAGCCGGTTAAAAACAGAGAGCAAGTTTTAATGAATATTAAAAGTGTTCAAGCTCAATATAAAGAAAACGGAATTGGCCGTTGGGCTGTAATTGAAAAGGAATCAGGTTTATTTATAGGTTGGTCAGGATTTAAGTATTATAAAGATGGAGTCAATAATCATTCGAATTATTATGATTTAGGATATCGTTTTATACCAGAGTATTGGGGGAAAGGATATGCTACAGAAACATGTGTCGCATGGATGAAATATGGTTTCGAAAATTTCAATAAAAACGAATTTTATGCCACAACCCACATAGATCACAAAGCGTCTAAAAATGTATTAGAAAAAGTAGGTTTCAAATATATTGAAACATTTGATGACGAAGGCGATCTAACAGATTGGTTGAAAGTAACGAAAGAAGATTGGATGAAATTAAATCAGACAATTTATTTTTAGATGGTAGATATTAGACAATTTTTTAAATAAGAAAACGGCTGCTAAAATTATTTAACAACCGTTTAAAAGTTTAAAAGTGAAGCGATCTAATGTCTAAGCATCTAACGTCTCTTTCTTCTTAAAATTATCAGCAACAATCAATTCTTTCGTCCCATGACCCCAAGAATAGAAACCTTCTCCAGATTTAACCCCTTTTTTACCAGCGACAACCATGTTCACTAATAAAGGACAAGGAGCATATTTAGGATTTCCAAAACCATTATGCAGAACTTCAAGTATTGCTAAACAAACATCAAGACCAATAAAATCAGCTAGTTGTAATGGGCCCATTGGGTGAGCCATTCCTAATTTCATAACAGTATCAATTTCTTCAACACCAGCAACCCCTTCAAATAAAGTACAAATTGCTTCGTTGATCATTGGCATTAAAATTCTATTAGCAACAAAACCAGGATAATCGTTTACTTCAACTGGAACCTTATTTAGTTTACGAGAAAGATCCATGATTGTATTTGTAACTTCATCAGTTGTTGAATAACCACGAATAATTTCAACCAATTTCATCACTGGAACTGGATTCATGAAGTGCATACCAATTACTTTGTCAGGACGACTTGTAACAGAAGCAATTTTAGTAATAGATATAGAAGATGTGTTAGAAGCTAAAATCACGTTAGAATCAGTGAATTTATCCAAATCAGCAAAAATTCTTAATTTCAAATCAATGTTTTCTGTTGCAGCTTCAACCACTAGATCTACATTTTTCAAACCTTCTTCTATTGAATTGAAAGGAGTAATATTTGCGAGCGTATTTGCTTTGTCTTGTTCAGTTATTGCTTCTTTAGAAACTTGACGGTCTAAATTTTTGGCAATTGTAGCTAATCCTTTGTCTAAAGATGCTTGTGAAAGGTCGATTAAAGATACTTTGTATCCAAATTGAGCGAATGTATGAGCGATTCCATTCCCCATAGTTCCTGCTCCAATAACTGCTACGTTTTTCATGTTGTATATTTTTTTTTGAAGTTTTCTAATTTAACGCTACAAATATAACGCTAATAAAGTATCAGAACAATCATATTTGAGACAATCTAATTGAATTTTAATAGAAATTAAATTAAATTGCTTCCTTTGGAGAAGAGAAAGTATAACTTTCGAAGACTAAACGGTAGTGCACGGAAAATTAAGAGGTAGGATTGATGAAAATAGGTTCCATTTATTAATTATTACTTACATTTAAACTATGGAAAAAGAATATGATTTAATAGTGTTTTATGATGGAGATTGTGGTTTATGCAATTCTTCTGTTCAGTTTGTCTTGAATCATGAAAAATCAAATGAAATCTATTTCTCAGCAATTCAGTCTGAGTTTACAAAAACCTTTTTCGAGTCGAGAGGATTAACTCAACCTGATTTTTCAACTTTTTATTTTTACAAAGAAGGTCAGATATTTATCAAATCAACAGCCGCTTTAAAATTGACCAAATATCTACGTTTTCCTTATTCATTTTTACAATTATTTTTAGTGCTTCCTTCATTTATCAGAAATTGGGTATATACTTTTATTTCTAAACGAAGATTGACTTTTCGAAATGGATTTTGCGTTATTCCTACTTTTGAAAATCAGAAAAGGTTTTTAAAATAGTACCCTTTTCTGATTTTTTTAAAATTATAATGGTTTTTTAATTTTACCTATTTAATTGATTGTTAATTATTTACACTTATAATTCTATTAAATCTATAGATTTTATGTAATTTATTTTTGAAAAAGCTTTTTTATTCGGAAAAGAGGTTATAACTTTGTCGTGTTTAAAAAAAATAAAGAATAAAAAATGAAAAGATTTAATAAAAATATGATGCATTGTTGTTTCCATTTTGTGGACTAATATCATTTTTATAAAATATAAATGTGAAGTCCTTTAAAGTAAAAATTTAAAGGACTTTTTTATTAATTGAAAAAAATCGTAAAGTACTATGAAAAGTTATTTGTCAGAATTAGAAAATCCAATCGTACAACAAGATATAATTGATTTAGGTCGAAAAATTGAAGCTCATAAAAATGGCGAATTAAACGATGATAAATTTAGAGCTATTCGATTAGCAAGAGGAGTTTATGGTCAACGTCAACCTGGTGTTCAGATGATTCGTATTAAATTACCTTTTGGTAAAGTAACAACCAAACAATTGATTCGAATTTCTGATGTAAGTGATGAATATAGTACTGGTCATTTGCATATAACAACCCGTCAAGATATTCAAATTCATTATGTTAGTTTAGACAGAACTCCTGAATTGTGGGCAAATCTAGAAAAAGATGATGTTACAATAAGAGAAGCTTGTGGGAATACGGTAAGAAATGTGACCGCAAGTTCAATTGCTGGAATTGATCCAAACGAACCTTTTGATGTAGCACCTTATGCAGATTTGGTATTTAGATACTTTTTGAGAAAACCTTTTGGACAAGAATTAGGTCGTAAAATTAAGGTTTCTTTCAGTTCAAGTGAAGCAGATGATGCATTTTCATTTATCCATGATTTCGGTTTTATACCTAAAATTAGAATTGAAGAAGGAGTTGAAGTAAAAGGTTTTAAATTGCTTGTTGGTGGTGGATTAGGAGCTCAACCATTTTTAGCAAAAGTAGCTCATGAGTTTTTAAGAGAGGAAGAAATTATTCCATTTATTGAAGCTTCAATTAGAGTCTTTGATCGACTTGGAGAAAGAAATTCAAGAGCGAAAGCAAGATTGAAATATTTAATTTCTAAAATCGGAATCGAAGAGTTTATAAATTTGACGGATATCGAAAGAAAAGCTGTTCAGTATAATCATGAAGAAGATTTCAAGTTGTATGACCAGCAAGCTGAATTTGATGTTCAATTAGAAGAGGTGAAAACGAAACAAGATTTACTTGATGTTTCAGATGATGTAAAGTATAATGAGTGGTTGAAAACCAATGTATTTGAACAGAAACAAAAGGGATATTTTGGAGCTTTTGTGAAAGTGTTAATTGGTAATTTTACAACAAAACAAGCACGCGTATTGAGTGAAATTGTTTCGAAGTATGCTGCTGATGATATTCGATTTACAATAGATCAAAGTTTATTACTGAAGTTTATTCGACCGGAAAATTTATATGCCCTTTACACAGAATTAAAAGAAATTAAATTGGCATATAGCGGTTTCAATAGTGTGGCAGATGTGACAGCTTGTCCAGGGACAGATACATGTAATTTAGGTATATCTGATTCAACAAATGTGGCGAAAGTCATTGAAAGTGTTGTGAGAGATGAATATCCTGATTTGATTTATAATCAAGATGTTAAGATTAAAATAAGTGGGTGTATGAATTCATGTGGTCAGCATGGTTTGGCACACATTGGGTTTCACGGAAGTTCATTGAAAGTAAATGGTTTGACTGTTCCAGCTCTTCAAGTATTGTTAGGAGGAGGTAAGATTGGAGATGGTGTTGGAAGAGTTGCTGAAAAAGTAATTAAAGTCCCAAGTAAGCGAGTTTTGAATGTAATTAGATATTTGTTTGATGATTACGCTGAAGGTCAGTTAGATGAAGAGTTGTTTAATGACTATTACGATAGAAGAGGTAATAAATACTTCTATGATTTATTAAAGCCATTGACAGATACAGCGACTTTAAAACCAGAAGAATACATCGATTGGGGTCATGAAGATCAGTTTAGCATTGCTATTGGAGTTGGAGAATGTGCAGGAGTAATGATTGATTTAGTGGCGACATTAATTTATGATGCAGAGGAGAAATTAGATTCAGCGTTAACAGCTCTAGCAGAAGGAAGATTTGCAGATTCAATTTATTTTGCTTATTCGTCTGGTATTCATACTGCTAAAGCCTTGTTGCTTGATCAAAAAGTTCAATGTAATACACAGGCTGGAATCATTGCTGATTTTGATAAACATTTAGAAAGTAAGTTTGGAGATTTTAATTTAACGAATTTTGCGGAATTTATTTTGCAAATTAATAAAAATGAACCAACAAAAGAATTTGCAGAATCGTATTATGTACAATTAGATGGATTCGTAAAAAAAGCAAAAGAAACCCGAATGCAACCCGAATCGATGTAGAGTCGCGATTCATCGCGATTATGTGAACGATTTATCGTGATTAAAACAACGATTTTTGCGAAACAAAAATCACAAATAATTGATAATTAATAATATTAAAAAACACATATTAAGATGAATATAAATAAAATTACACCAAAAGTTACCTTAGTTGGAGCTGGGCCAGGAGATATTGAGTTAATCACATTAAAAGGAATAAATGCATTGAAATCAGCAGATGTGATTTTGTATGATGCATTGGTAAATGAAGAGTTGTTAGAATTAGCTCCAGATGCAGTTAAGATATTTGTTGGAAAGAGAAAAGGGTTCAAAGCATATTCACAAGAAGAAATCAATCAATTGATTGTAGATCAGGCTTTTTTGTACGGACATGCAGTGCGTTTAAAAGGAGGAGATTCATTTGTTTTCGGTAGAGGTTATGAGGAGATTCAGCATGTTGAAGCTTTTGGCATACCAGTATCAGTTGTTCCTGGAATTTCGAGTTCAATTTCTGTTCCCGCATTAGCTGGTATTCCGGTTACGCATAGAGGGGTTAGTAATAGTTTCTTTGTTTTAACAGGTACATTGTCAGATGGAAGTTTAAATCCGGAGCTAAAAATAGCTGCAAAATCTACAGGTACAGTAGTTGTATTGATGGGGTTAGGGAAACTTTCGGAAATAGTTGAAATATATAAATCTGAAGGGAAGTCAGAAGTTGCTGTTTCTGTGATTAGTAATGGATCTTTACCAAGTCAGAGAAGTGTATTTGGAACTGTTAAAAATATTGAAAATGCAGTTTTTGAAGAAAAAATACAGGCTCCTGCAATCATAGTCCTTGGAGAAGTAGTAAATTTACAAAATGATTATCGTTTTGAGTTGAAAAATTATTTAAATAAATAGTTTATGTAAATATAGTTAATTATTTTATTTATAAATAATTAGTTGTGTAAAATTAATTCAAAATTAAACCAAGTTTACAAAGATAATGAGTATCGATAAAGCAAATAAAAATGAATTGTTTCCAGTTTTCTTAAAACTGAATAATTTAAATGTACTTGTAATCGGTGGTGGAAGAGTAGCTTTAGAAAAATTAACAGCTGTTTTAACCAACTCTCCAAAGTGTAAAGTTACGTTAGTTGCTGAAACATTTCTTGACGAATTGAAGGAATATATAGTTTCATTTCCAAATGTTGAAATAATACAGGATTCATTTAACCCGCATTATTTAGAAGGAAAACAAGTGGTCATTTCCGCTTTGAACAATATTGAAGCTTCAACTGAAATAAAAGAGATCGTAAATGCCAAAGGTATATTGTATAACGCAGCAGATAAGCCAGAGTTGTGTGATTTTTATTTAGGATCAATTGTTACAAAAGGTGATTTGAAAATAGGGATTTCTACAAATGGAAAATCTCCTACGATGGCTAAGAGGATTAAAGAGACTTTAAACGATGTGTTTCCTGAAGAAACAAGTGAGGTTTTAGAGAATTTAAATGAAATTAGAAATAAGTTAAAAGGAGATTTTGACTTTAAAGTGAAATCATTAAATAAAATAACGAAAGCTTTTTTAAATCCAGTAGTTGAAAAACCGTTGATTAAAAGGATTAAAAAAACAGCTTTTTTCTCACTTCTGATTATTTTAAGCATGCTGATTGGTCATATTTGTTTGTCTTATGTACCTTTTGCGAATGTCAAAGATTTAGCACATGATATTTGGTTAAATTTAGATGAAAATATTGCTTGGTATTTTTTAATTGGTTTTATCGCTCAAATGATTGATGGGGCTTTAGGTATGGCTTATGGTGTAACAGTTTCTACTTTATTGATGAGTTTAGGATTACCAATTATAACTCCAGCTGTTGCTAGTGCTAGTATGCATGCATCTGAGATATTCACTACTGGATCTTCATCTTTAGTTTATATGCGATTCAAAAACATTAATATGAAAATGTTTAAAATTTTAGTTTGGCCAGGTGTGATTGGAGCGGTATTGGGTGTAGCAGCTGTTTCGATGTTGAGTAAAGAATATTTTTCTATTATTAAGCCTTTTATATCAGGATACACTTTAGTATTAGGGGTTATTATTCTTATTAGAACATTTAAAACACCTAAAAAAACGAAGAAATTCAAACAATTGGGACCGATTGCTTTTTGTGGTGGATTCTTTGATTCTGTCGGAGGAGGAGGATGGGGCCCAATCGTGACAAGTTCATTGTTAGCTAGTGGTAGAAGTTTTAGATATGCCGTGGGATCAGCTCATTTGGCGAAATTTTTTGTGGCTTTGACAAGTACTGTTACTTTCTTTGTTTTTATAGGGTTAGGTCATTGGCAAATTATATTTGGTTTAGTGATAGGAGGAATGATAGCGGCACCAATGTCGATCTATTTTTCTACCAAGATTCCAATAAAAAAAGGATTAATTATGGTAGGAGTTTTAATAATTCTTATTAGTTCAAAAACGATTATTCAAAGTATATTAAAATAATATAAAATGAAAAAAGTATTCTTAAGCGATTCAGGTCCTGTTATCTCAGATTCTATTTATAGCTTCTGGAGATGGATTGAAAGTAGTGATTTAACCGTTGCTAAAATTGAAGAAATAACGAATTATAGTCTGGAATTAGGAATTAATGCTTTTGATTTATCAAATTCTTACGGATTAGGACAAGTAGAAGAATTATTTGGTCAAGTTTTAGAAAATAAATCTGTTAAGAGAGAAGATATTGTCCTTTTTTCAAAATGTGGATTCAAGTCAAATGAAGAAGGTACAGGAAAAGTGATTTATAATCAGTTGACTGAGAAGTATATTAATAAAAGTGTCGATGATTCATTAAGAAAATTGAAAACAGATTATATTGATGTTTTTCTATTGAATGATTTTGATCCATTAATGAAATCAGAAGAGGTTGTTTCAGCTTTGACTACACTTGTATATAAAGGAAAAATAAAACATATTGGACTTTCAGGATTTAATGTGTTTCAGCATAAACAATTAGCTAATTTTTCATTGGATATTGTTACAAATCATTTTGAATTGAATTTGTTTAATACAGCTCCAATACACGATGGAAGATTGGATTTCATAAAAGAACAATACGCTAAACCAATGGCATGGGCTCCTTTAGCAGGTGGAAGAATTTTAACGGGTACCGATTCAGAAGCCTTAGCAATTCGTTCAGTTTTGGAAGATTTATCAGTTAAATATAATTCAAACATTGAGCAATTAGCTGTTGCTTGGATACATAAACTAGGTGCACTTCCAATAATTGGTAGTTTGAATAAGGATAGAATTAAAAATGCTGCAACGGCTAGTGAAATTAATTTATCACATGAAGATTGGCACAGAATATATAACATTACGAAGAAATAATGAACAGTAATTATTTAAATATCGACAAATTATCTGTTGTAGAATTACTTCAGAAAATTTCAACTGAATATGGTGATCGTGCAGCTTTTTCAACAAGTTTAAGTTGGGAAGACCAGGTGATTACTCATCATATTTTTTCGAATAATTTGCCGATTCGTGTTTTTACCCTAGATACAGGACGACTTTTTCCTGAAACATACGGTGTTTTAAATAGAACAATCGATCGTTACAAAAATAAAATTGAAGTTTTTTCTCCAAAGAACGAAGGAGTTGAGAATATGGTAACTGAAAAAGGACCTTTAAGTTTTTATACTTCGCTAGAAAACAGAAAAGAATGTTGTTTTATTCGTAAAGTAGAACCTTTGAATAGAGCCCTTCAAAATGTTGACTGTTGGATAACTGGTTTAAGAGGTGAGCATTCAGAAAACAGAAAAGACATGTCAATGTCAGAAGTTGATGAACAAAGAAAATTAATTAAGGTTCACCCTATTTTAAATTGGTCATTAGATCAAGTTAAAGAGGAAATAAAAAAGCACAATATTCCTTATAATTCATTGCACGATAAAGGATTTGTGAGTATTGGTTGTCAGCCATGTACAAGAGAAATTAAAGAAGGTGAAGATTTTAGAGCCGGTAGATGGTGGTGGGAAAATAATGATAAAAAGGAATGCGGATTGCATGGGTAGAGACGCGATTAATCGCGTCTGTACACCATGCATATTTCGCACATCAATCCATGCATATTTCGCGCATCAATCCATTCATATTTCGCGGATCATCCCATGCAAATCCAGCGCATCAATCCATGTTTCATCCCATTGATGCCCCAGATGATAATCGTATAGAAAATTGAAAAAGGGATTTATCCCAAAAAATAAAAAACATAAAAACATGAAATTAAATTATTTAGACGAATTAGAAGCAGAAGCAATTTACATCATGCGTGAAGTTGCTGGTCAATTTGACAAGCCTGCATTATTATTCAGCGGAGGAAAAGATAGTATTTGTCTTGTTCATTTAGCATTAAAAGCGTTTCGTCCAGGGAAATTACCTTTTCCTTTGGTTCATGTTGATACAGGACACAATTCTCCAGAAGTAATAGAGTTTAGAGACAATTTAGTTGCTGAATTAGGCGAAAAATTAATTGTTCGAAAAGTTGAAGATACAATTAAAGAAAGAAATTTGGTAGATGGAAAAGGTAAGTTTCCTAGCAGAAATGGTTTACAAACCTATACACTATTAGATGTTATTTCTGAATTTGAATTCGATGCTTGCATTGGTGGTGCTAGAAGAGACGAAGAAAAAGCTAGAGCAAAAGAAAGAATATTTTCAGTTCGTGATGAATTCGGTCAATGGGATCCTAAGAAACAGCGTCCAGAACTTTGGAGTATATACAACGGAAAGGTTGATAAAGGTGAGAATGTTAGAGTTTTCCCCATTAGTAACTGGACCGAGTTAGATATTTGGAATTATATCAAACGTGAAAATATTCAATTACCTCCAATTTATTTCACCCATTCCCGAGAATGTGTTTTAACAGATGCAGGACAATTAATGGCAAACAATGAATTTTTAACATTAGATGATTCAGATGTATTGGTTACAAGAAATGTAAGATACAGAACAGTTGGAGATATGACATGTACTGCAGCGGTAGAAAGTGAAGCATATACAGTCGATGAAATCATAGCAGAGTTGAAAGAATCAAAAATTAGTGAGCGTGGAGCTACACGAATGGATGATAGAGTAAGTGAAGCAGCAATGGAAGATAGAAAAAAAGGCGGATATTTTTAAAAAAAAATATCCGCCGCAGGGACAGGTCGAGACCTGTCCGAAAAAGGATTGCGAATGATTCGCTAGAGACACAAGATATTGTGTCTCAACTGTAAATATTATAAATATTATAAAAAATGGATTTATTAAGATTTTTCACAGCAGGAAACGTAGATGACGGGAAAAGCACCCTAATCGGACGTTTATTATTCGATAGTGATTCAATTTCGACTGATATAATCGAAACATTGACAAAGCAAAGTAAAACAACAGGGATTGATGCAGATATCGATTTAGCTTTGTTGACTGATGGTTTGAGAGCAGAAAGAGAGCAAGGAATTACAATTGACGTTGCGTATAAATATTTCAGTACTGAAAAACGTAAATTTATTATTGCTGATACTCCTGGACATACGCAGTATACTAGAAACATGTTTACTGGAGCATCGAATGCAGATTTAGCAATTATTTTAGTAGATGCAAGAAATGGAATTACTGATCAAACTAAGCGTCACAGTATAATTTCTTCAATTCTAGGGATTCCTCATGTTTTGGTTTGTATCAATAAAATGGATTTGGTGAATTACGACGAAGCTGTTTTTAATCAAATTGAAGCGGATTACAATGAATTTGCGATTCCTTTAAAATTGAATAAAATTTCTTTTCTTCCTGCGAGTGCATTAGCGGGAGATAATGTCGTAAAATCATCTGATAAAATGACTTGGTTTAAAGGTCCTTCATTGATGGAGTTTTTAGAAAACGTAGAGATCATTGAAGATACAGAAATTAAGGATTCTCGTTTTCAAGTTCAATATGTGATTCGTCCACAAACAGAAGAATTGCATGATTACCGAGGGTATGCTGGAAGTGTATTGAGTGGTTCTTTCAAAAAAGGAGATGCAATTCAAATTTTTCCTTCAGAAATTATTTCAGAAATCTCAAAAATAGAACGAAATGGTGTTGAAGTTGAAGAGGCTTTTGCTTCAGAACCAATCATTCTTCATTTAAAAGATAATATTGATGTAAGTCGAGGAAGTACAATTGTCCCATTTTCCCAGTTACCATCGACTGAAAAAGAGGTGAATGCAACAATTTGTTGGATGGATAATTCATCTTTTAAAGAAGGTCAAAAATTATTGTTTCAACAAAACAGTTTTAGAACTAAAGCAGTTTTAAAAGAAATTGAAAGTAAAATTGACATTCATTCATTCAAAGATTTAGAAAGTGATGGAACAATGAATTTAAATGATTTCTGTAATGTTCGAATCAAAACCGCAGAAACAGTCAGTTTTGATTCATTTAGAAAGAATAGAAAAACAGGAGCATTTATTTTAATAAATGAAAACACAAACAGTACGGTTGCCGCCGGCGTAATCGGTTAAACGATTTTACCCGCGGGTAGGTATAGAGCTTTGTACCTACGTCCAGCGTTACCAACCGTTAAATACGTCCCCAACGCCCCAAAACACAAAACAAAACAATGAAAAATTTCATCAACGATTTATACGAACAGCACACAAAAAAAATGGTGTTACCATCACCATTATTAGTCAATACGTTCATAGATTCGTTAATGTCAATTCTATTTCCAACCTATAATAATAAAGTTTTTTTAGGAAAAGAAAAATTGGAAGAAGAGATCGATAGAAACAAAAGGCAATTAAATATATTATTGTTGCATGTCAAAGATTTGTTAGGTAAAGATTCAAAAGAATTGTGTCAAGATTTTTATGATGAATTACCTGCTACATATCAGATGTTATTACTTGATGCTGATGCAATTGAGTTAGGTGATCCTGCAGCAAAAAACAGAGAAGAAGTGATACGTTCTTATCCAGGATTTTACGCAATAAGTATCTATCGAATTGCAAATTTACTCCACAAATTAGAGGTTCCATTTATTCCTCGAATTTTAACGGAAGTGGCCCATAGTAAAACAGGAATTGATATTCATCCAGGAGCAGTAATTGGAAAATCATTTTTTATAGATCATGGGACTGGAATAGTGATAGGTGAAACTTCTGAAATAGGTACATTTGTGAAAATTTATCAAGGAGTTACATTAGGAGCTTTGAGTGTGAAAAAAGAAATGGCTGAAACGAAACGTCACCCTACAATTGAAGATCATGTAGTTATATATGCAGGAGCTACAATATTAGGCGGTAAAACAGTGATCGGAAAAAATTCAACGATAGGTGGAAACGTATGGTTAACTGAAAGTGTAGACGAAAATTCATTGGTATATCATAAACCAGAATTAAAAATTGAACAAAATAGATAGAAGATGGCAAAGTTGATTGATTTTATTGGGAATACGCCATTAGTTGAACTTTCAGTTTTGAATACGAATTCTAAAGTGAAATTATTGGCAAAATTGGAAGGCCATAATCCAGGAGGAAGCGTAAAAGATAGAGCAGCTTATGGATTGATTAAAGGAGGATTAGAAAGCGGTTTAATTAAATCTGATTCTAAATTAATTGAAGCAACAAGTGGAAATACAGGGATAGCATTAGCGATGATTGCTTGTCTATTGAAGATTGATATAGAGTTAGTGATGCCTGAAAATTCTACTAAAGAACGTGTTTTAACGATGCGTGCTTACGGAGCAACAGTAACTTTAACTCCGGCAGAAGGAGGTATAGAAGCGTCAATTGATTATGCTAGAAATAAAGTTGAAAATGAAGGATATGTGATGTTGGATCAATTTGCAAATGGGAATAATCCTAAAATGCATTACGAAACAACTGGTCCAGAAATATATAGAGATACAAATGGTGAGGTGACTCATTTTGTTTCAGCAATGGGAACAACAGGAACAATCATGGGGGTTTCTAGATTTTTGAAAGAACAAAATTCAGAAATAAAAATTATAGGAGTACAGCCTGCAGATGGAGCTAAAATACCTGGAATTCGAAAATGGCCTGAAGAATATTTACCTAAAATATTTGAGCGTTCAAGAGTTGATTCTGTGATTGAAGTTTCTGAGACTGAAGCGAAAGATATGGCAAAAAGATTAGCGAAAGAAGAAGGCGTTTTTGGTGGAATGAGTAGTGGAGGAGCTGTAGCTGCTGCGCTTCGAATGATTGAAACAATGGAAGAAGGAGTAGTTGTGTGTATTATTTGCGATAGAGGCGATAAATATCTTTCAACAGATTTATTTGAATAAGAAATTGATTACTTTCGATGACTCGTAAATAGTAAAAGCAAAAAATGAAAAACCAAACATTAAAGAATAATACAATAAAATGATAAAAACAGACATCATCATTATCGGAGCAGGACCAGTAGGTTTATTTACAGTTTTTGAAGCTGGATTATTAAAATTAACGTGTCATTTAATTGATTCGTTACCACAAGCTGGTGGACAATGTTCAGAAATATATCCTAAGAAACCAATTTATGATATCCCAGGTTTTCCTTCAGTTTTAGCTGGAGAATTGGTCGATAATTTAATGGAACAAGCAGCACCATTCAAACCAGGATTTACACTTGGTGAAGCAGCGGTTGACATTGATAAATTAGAAGACGGTACGTTTATCGTAACAACAAGTAAAGGTACGAAACATCATGCTCCAATTATTATGATAGCAGGTGGTTTAGGCGTTTTTGAACCAAGAAAACCACCTATTTCAAATATTGTTGATTTTGAAGATAAAGGAGTTGAATACATCATTAAAGATCCTGAATTTTACCAAGGAAAACATTGTGTAATTGCAGGAGGTGGAGATTCCGCTTTGGATTGGTCAATTTATTTGGTTGAAAGAAATATAGCAGCTTCAGTAACATTAGTTCATAGAAATAGTTCATTTAGAGGACATTTAGATTCAGTTCAAAAAGTAATTGATATGGCTGAATCAGGAAGAATCAATTTAGTAACAGAGTCAGAAGTTGTTGGTTTGTCAGGAGATTCAAAATTAGAAAAAGTAATTATCAACCATTCAAAAGACGGAGAAATAGTTGTAGATGCTGATCATTTTATCCCATTATTTGGTTTAAAACCAAGTTTAGGTCCAATTGCTAACTGGGGAATGGAAATAGAGAAAAATGCAATCAAAGTGGATACATTGGATTATTCAACAAACATCCCAGGGATTTATGCGATAGGAGATGTGAATGTATACGAAGGAAAATTGAAATTGATTTTATGTGGTTTCCACGAAGGAACAATTGCAGTTCAATCAGCATTTGCAAGAATTCACCCAGACAAAAAGAATGTTTTGAAGTACACGACAGTGAATGGTGTAGTAGGATTTTAACAAAGTTAAACCCTACATTAGAATCGCCGATTCATCTCGATTCCATTGTTAAATTTCCAAAGAATGTTAATCAAATTAAAGTTCCAAAGAAGTATTAATCAAATTAACGTCCATAAGGAATGTTATCAAATAAAAACCACTTAAAAGTAAATCGCATAGCGATAAAAAATAATAAAACAATAAAGCACCTCAAGATTCGTTTTGAGGTGCTTTGTTGTTTTATTATTTTCAATTAGCTAATTTTTAACCTTATCCAACCATGACATCAATTTTTAAATGCCATTCTCTTACATTACTTTTACAACCTGTATTGTATCTTGTAATAAAGGAATTTAAAAGTATTTGGTACAGGTGTCAAAAATATTAATGTTGAATTGATTGATTTAGTGGAAATGTAATTTTAGATTATGGCAAATACGACTTTCTATGCATGAACTTAAACTAAAAAAGATAATGGTTTGTGTTAAGGAAACGACATGATTTTACAACTTTGAATTTCCTGTTTTGATAGGAGGCTTTTATTTCAAATGAATTTTTATTTTCTTAAAAACATCTTCCAATTCTTTATTTTCTTCAAAAATAATAAAGGATTTACTTTTTAAACGAACATTTCTAATTCGTTCATTTGTCTCAGGATGGGTACTCATATATTTCATAAAGTTCGGAGTATCGTGACTTTCTTTTTGTAATAGTTTCAAGAGATCAATCATTCCTTTAGGAGAAATTTTATTTCTTAACATTAATTTATAACCTTCATTATCAGCTTGTATTTCTAATTCTCTTGAATAATTAAGTTGTTTAAATTGGTCAGCTTGTTGAAGTATTCCAGCTGAAACTCCCGAAATATCTCCAAACATAAAAGATATAAATATACTTGATGCTGCAGATCGACAAATACTTTTAAGTGAATGTTGGCATGAGACGTGAGAAATTTCATGCCCAATTAAAGCAGTAAACTCTTCGTAAGATTTGATTTTTTCTAAGATTCCAGAATAAATAAATATTTTTCCTCCAGGTAAAGCAAATGCGTTTATTTCATTTGATTTGATTATTGTAATTTCAATTGGATAGTTACTATCTGTTTTTATTTTAGAAACAAATAAATTAGCAAAATAAGAAGAGGAATCTTTAATAGAACTAGATTGTGAAATTGATTGAGCAATATTGTCACCAAGTTCAATTTCTATGCTTTTAGGTATTAATGCGGCTGATTTTTCTCCAATCCAAGGTAAAAAAACAAAATAAGAGCCGAGACAAATAACAACAAATGCCACAGTTAATACTAGGGCAAATGTTGCTTTGTTTTTTAACCAAATGCTTTTTGATTTTTTTGCGAGATTATTTTCTGATAGTTTCTTGAAAAATTCATGCGAATCATTTCCTTTACAGTCAATGGTTTGCTGAGGAAAATCACTGTATTTTATAATTAAGTTATTTCCATTTAAATCAAAATAGTTAATTAATGATCTTTTCCAAGTAATGCATTTATCTTTTTCGTGTTTGATATAAATATAAACAAATTCATCTGTTATATTAATTTCACACTCATGAGATTGAGCTGTTAGTCCATCAAAATATAAAATTGTCGTCATTGAGTTTAGAAGATTGAAATATCAAATACACCTGCTAAATCGTCACCTGTAGCATTTTTATATTCTTCTTCAGTTTGTATCAAAGATTCAGCATCAATTTCGCTATCGAACTCAATGTTTTGCATTACTATTCTTAATGATCTGTTGATCGCAATCCCGGTTCCGATTCCTAAAGTGAAAATGATTATTAAATAATTTGTGATAAATAGACCAAAAATTTGACCTCCAGTCATTGTTGAACGTAAATTGATTTCTTTTCCATTTTGAATCATTTTAGTGTTGTCAATTTCAAAAGCTATAAGATTCTTAAAATACCAAAAAGAATATATTCCCAATGTGATTACCATCAAAAAGATACCTTTTAATTTAAGTAGAAACAAATCTAATCCTTTTCCAATAAATTTAAATTCAATGTTTCCAAAACGGCTATTTCCCCTAATGAAACTAGATATATTTACTTGCATCCATGAAGAATAAATTCCAGCTGTAATAGCTGTTAATAAAATATTTACAAAATATAATTTCATAAATTCTTTTAAAATTCCTCTGTAACCAAAATGAATTCCTCTCCAAGAAGTACGAGATAAACGGTATTTATTTGAACTATGAATTATTAATGGAATCATTAAGAAGATACTTATAAAATAAATCAATACACCAAGAATAGGTAACTTAAGTAAAAAAAACACAATTAAGATTACATATAAACCTATAAAAATTCCAATTGCTTTTAAAAAACCTTTGAACATTTCTTTACCTGTACCGTGAAAAACAAAACGAGTTTCCATAAATTCAGTTTCACTATAAAGATATTTAGAATTTGCAGCTTTTGACCAGGGGTAATATAGTCCTAAAGTTAATACTGTTAAGATGTTATTGATTATTCTTAATCCAATATATTCTGAATTGTTACCGTTAAATTTTAATAATTTTTTGAATTCTTTGCTTTCCATTTGTTTAAGTTTAGTTTAAATTTTTAAGTAAAGATATCATTATGTATCATAATACATAACGAATATGCATTTATTAATTTTTCTAATGTATTTTTGCAGAATGAAAAAAGTTGAAAAAATTACTTCAAATTCAAAATTTACTCCTTACCAAAAAATCGTAATCTTAATATTAGCGTTAACTCAATTTACTGTTGTATTAGATTTTATGGTAATGTCTCCTTTGGGTGATTTATTAAAAAAATCAATGAATTTATCGCCTTCTCAATTTAGTATTGTTGTGGCTTCTTATGCAATTAGTGCTTTTGCGTCAGGAATATTAACAGCTGGTTTTGCAGATAAATTTGACCGTAAAAAATTATTAATGTTCTTTTATATTGGATTTATTCTAGGGACTTATTTATGTGGAATGGTGGAAACGTATCCAATGTTAATAGGAGCAAGGATTGTTACAGGTGTTTTTGGTGGAGTTATGAGTTCCATTTCCATGGCAATTGTGGCCGATTTATTTTCTGTTCAGCAAAGAGGACGTGTCATGGGATTCATGCAAATGGGATTTGGTTCAAGTCAAGTGTTGGGAATTCCTATTAGTTTATGGATTGCAAATGCGTTTGGTTGGCAATCTCCATTTTTTTTCATTGTAGGTTTATCGCTTATCATTTTGGTTGTCATAATTTTTTATCTAAAACCAGTTGTAGAACATTTGAAAGTTCCAAATAGCGAAAATGCTTTCACACATTTGTTGCACACTTTTAAACCTAGAAATTACAGAATTGGGTTTATGGCTACTGCTTTAATGTCAATTGGAGGATATATGATTATGCCTTGGGGAAGTGTATTTGCGATTAATAATTTAAATGTAACAGCTGAACAATTGCCTTTATTATTTATGATTTCAGGTATTGCAACCTTGATTATCATGCCAATTATAGGGAAATTGAGCGATATTATGGATAAATTTAACTTATTCGTTATTGCATCAGCTTGGATGATCGTTGTTATTTTGATTTACACAAAGATGACACCGGTTCCGTTTTGGATTGTTTTAGTAATGAATGTTGCGATGATGATGGGGGTAATGTCAAGAATGGTTCCTTCTATGGCATTGGTTTCGGTCTTGCCTGAGATGAAAGATAGAGGGTCTTTTATGAGTGTTAATGCATCTTTACAGCAATTATCTGGTGGTGTTGCAACATTGATTGGAGGAATGATTGTCCATCAAAAAACAAAAAATAGTCCTTTAGAAAATTATGATATTTTAGGTTATTTAATTGTTGTTATTCTTGTCCTCTGTGCTATTAATCTTTGGAGAGTGAGTAAAATCGTTAAATCTAAAATTTCATAAAAAAATATACTCGATTTTTGAATGCGTTAATATTTTAAATGTTTAACCTTTATTTCTCCTTATTCGGAATGAAACTGTTAATTTTGTATTAGTAAGTGTTAAATCTGTAAGTGCTTTTCATTCTTGAAAACGGTAATTTTACAGATTCGTACAGATATAACTTTGCAGAAGCTAAAACTATGATTCAAGAAAATACAAGTGTTGTTGGAAAGAAAATTGTGCTAGAGAAAATCAGTGTTTTTGATATATTTAAAATTTGTATCGGTCCTTCTAGTTCACATACAATGGGACCTTGGGTTGCAGCAACTACATTTATCAATTCGATTGAAATCGCTGAAATAAATTCCATTCAAGTAAAATTATTTGGTTCATTATCGAAAACAGGTAAAGGTCACGGAACTGATATTGCTGTTATGATGGGCTTATCAGGATATGATTTTAAAACAATTGACGTTCATAAAGTGACTGATTACGTTGTAGAGATTCAAAACAATTCAATCTTAAAATTGAATGAAAATTATTCAATTCCATTTAAGCCGGATTTGAATATTGAGTTTTTGAATGAAAGACTTCCTCAACACGCAAATGCATTGACTTTTATAGCTGAATTATCTAATGGTGAAATCATTGAAGAAACGTTTTATTCAATCGGAGGTGGATTTATTTTACAAGAAGGAAAAGATTTAACACCGAAAGAGCAAGTTGAATTTCCATATCCAATTCAAAGTGAAAAAGATTTATTGGATCATATCAGTAAAACCGGAATGAATATTTCTGATGTTGTTCTTCAAAATGAATTAGCTATTCGAAATCTATCAAGTATTAAAAAAGAAATTGGAGATATTTGGAATGTGATGTTAGAATGCATTTACAAAGGTTGTCAAACTCCTGGAACTTTACCTGGTGGACTTAATGTAAAAAGAAGAGCAGCTGATATCAATGCACTTTTATTAAAAGATGAGGTTTCATCAAATATGCAAGAATGGATGCAATTAATCAAAAAATCAGATCAAAGTTTCACGAATATAATCAAGTGGGTTAGTTGTTTTGCTCTAGCAGTCAATGAGGAAAATGCTTCTTTTGGAAGAATAGTTACAGCTCCTACAAATGGCGCAGCTGGTGTTATTCCTGCAGTTTTAATGTATTATTTATGTTTCTGTGAAAATAAGGGTGATGAAGATATTCAGAAATTCTTAATGACAGCAGCTGAAATGGGGTGCCTGTTTAAAAAAGGTGCTACAATCTCTGCTGCAATGGGTGGATGTCAAGCTGAAATTGGTGTATCTTCTGCGATGGCTGCTGGTGCTTTAACGGAAAGAATGGGAGGGACTCCTAAACAAGTATTGATGGCAACTGAAATTGCAATGGAACATCATTTAGGATTAACCTGCGATCCAATTATGGGATTAGTGCAAGTTCCTTGTATAGAAAGAAATACGATGGGGGCGATTAAAGCGATAACGGCTAGTCAAATAGCTTTATCAAGTGATCCTGAAATGGCTAAAGTCAGTTTAGATGGTATTATCAAAACGATGAAAGAAACAGCAATGGATATGAATGATAAATACAAAGAAACTTCCGAAGGTGGTTTGGCGATTCATGTTTCTGTTAATGTTCCTGAATGTTAATCTTAAATTAATTAAAATATAAAATATGACTCGAATTATTCTTTTTGTCAGTGTGATTTTTAGTGGATCTTTTTTATTCTCTCAAGATATTGAAGGAAAATTGAAAGAATTAAAAGATGTTACTTTTGAAAAAGTGATTACTCCTAAAGGATATGTTTCTGCCTATAAGGTTTTTATTACGCAGTTGATTGATCACAATGATGCTTCAAAAGGAACTTTTAAGCAGCAAGTATGGTTGTCACACATGAGTTTTGAAAAGCAAAATGTGATTGTTACACAAGGATATGAATCTCCATATAACAGTATAACTGAGCCAGCTAAGCTAATTGGTGCAAATCAAATGGACGTGGAACATCGATTTTTTGGAAACAGTATTCCGGCTGGAATGGATTATAAATACTTAACGATTGAACAGGCAACAGCCGATTTGCATCATATTCGTGAAGTGTTTAGCACTATTTATAAAAAAGATTGGATAAGTACAGGAATTAGTAAAGGAGGCGAAACAACAGTATATTACAGATATTTTTTTCCGAATGATGTGAAAGTAAGTATTCCTTATGTTGCACCTTTAGCATTAAGTACGGAGGATCCTCGAATTTATCATTTTTTTGATACCGTAAATACGGCAGAATGCAGAAAAGCAGTGATGGATTTTCAAACTAGAATTCTTTCAAATAGGAAAAAGTCAGAGAGAATTTTGAAGAAAATAAATAAGAAAGACAGTTTAAGTTTTACGTATTTAACTTTTGATCAGGCCTTTGAGTATGCTGTTTTAGAATATTCTTTCTCCTTTTGGCAATGGAATGGTGTGTGTGCTGATATTCCAACTAAAGATGTCCCATTAAAAGAAGCATTAGAATATTTAAATAAAGTTTCAAGTATGGAATTCTTTTCGGATAGTCAAATGAAAAGTTTAGGAAGTCATTATTACCAATCGGGAACTCAATTAGGTTATTATGGTTATGAATTAACTGATTTTAAAGGTTTACTTCCTGCGTTAACTGAAATGGCGGGCTCTTCAAATCCAAGTGCTATTTTTATGCCTAATAAATCAGCTCAAACATTTGATGGAATTTTACCGGTTAAAGTTTTCAAATGGGCAACCACTCAAGGAAATCAAATTATTTATATCAATGGGGCAGGGGATCCTTGGGCTTCAACTGCTGTACCGATTTCTACTAATGTTGATGCGGTTTGGTTTAATATGAAAAATAAACACCACGGTCAAGCTCGTTATAAAAACATGTCTGAACAAGAAAAACAATTGTTTATAGTGACACTTGAGAAATGGCTACTGATTGATATTGTTACAGATACAAAATAAAGATAGGGTAAATTGATATTTAAAAGTCAGGTTTCATTATATTGAAAACCTGACTTTTTCTTTTCTATAGAAACCATATACCTTTAAAATACAACCAAACACCACTATTCACTCGCTTTCAATTCATTAAATAGCCGTTTACGATGTTTATAGAGTCGCTTGATTTTTATGGCCTTAATTTTACTGTAAATTAATAATTTAAAAATTACTCATGAAAAAAGGTTTACTATTAGGAACTTTACTTTTGACACAAACTGTTGTTTTTTCTCAGTTTGATGTAAATGGTAGTGTTAAGTTTAAAGCGGTAAAAGCAAAAGCTTCTCCGTCTCAAGAAAAAGCAGGTGTTGTCGCTGCATGCGGGAATGACACTGTTCGTTATGCTGAAAATAAAGCATATTATTTACAAGCAGGTTTTAATGATCCTACAACTGGAGGTTGGTCTGTTAATAAACAAACGGTAGCTACTAATATTGTAACAACAGCTTATAAAGTTCCAACAGGTGGTTCTGTAACAGTTTCTGGTGCTGAAATTAGCGGATTAATTATGTTAACTAATTATGGTGCAATTACAGCAGCAACAGCTTCTACTCATACTGTTTATTTATATACTGTTGATGCTACAAATAAGCCTTTAGTAAAAATTGATTCTGCCAATGTTATTTTCACACAAGCTTTCGGAGCAAGAAGAGGTAATTGGATTCACGGAGCACATACGTTAACTACTGATTTTGCTATTGGTGTAAAAGGTGGAGCTACTTCAGGTGCTACTCATTTTTTATATGTTGCTTATAATCAGATGCATATTTCGACTGATTTAGTAAATCCTTACGGTGAGCATTTGTCTCATAAATTTCAGGCAGCTGCTGGTGGATTTGTGGATATGGCATCAAATTTTGGAAATGCTATTTATGATTTTGAATTTGCATGTAATCCTATTTTGACGTATAATTTTACAGTAGATTTTACTCCTTCAGTAACTTCAACTTGTCCTAGTTCTCCAGTAACGTTAACAAATACGACAACTGGTTACGAAGCTTTTACTAGTCATTCATTTAGTTTAGGAGCTTTTGCTAAAAGATATAATGTACATGAAGGTACAGGTGCAATGGATTTACCTAGAGATTCTATATTTGATTGGCGTACAGGTGCTGCAAATCAATTTTTGAAAAACGCATATACTCCAGTTTCTTTTACTACTCAAACTTTACCAGGAACATATAGTGATACTTTGTATACTGTTGCTTTAACACATAATTTTAACTATTGTTTTCAAAAACAAATTATAGCATATACTGTTCAGCCGAATGTTGCAACTACTTTTGCTACTATTCCTGCTTTTTGTACTGGAACAACTGCTCCTTTATTGAATGGTACTTCAACAAATACACCTGCTATTGCTGGAACATGGTTTCCTACACTTGTAAGTAATACTGCTTCTGGAACTTATTTATTCACGCCTGCAACGGGAGTTTGTGCTACAACTTACTCAGCGTCTGTTACGGTGAATTCATTGACAATTCCTACTTTTTCAATTGCATCATCTATGTGTACTGGTACAGTTGCACCTTTATTAGGAACAACTTCAACAAATACACCTGCTATTACTGGATCTTGGTTTCCAGCAACAGTAAATAATACTACTACAGGAACTTATGTGTTCACTTCCAATGCTGGTCAGTGTGCAGATAATTATTCTCATACAGTGAATGTTTCGTCGGTTTTGGTTACGCCTTCATTTGATCCTATTCCTTCTATTTGTAATGGTGCAACGGCTCCTTTATTGAATGGTACTTCAACAAATACGCCTGCTATAACTGGAACTTGGTCTCCATCTGTAAGTAATACTGCTTCAGGAACATATACTTTCACACCTTTAGCTGGTTCTTGTGCATCTACTACAACTGCAACTGTTACTGTGACACCTAATGTAACAACTACTTTTGCTACAATTCCTTCTTTTTGTTCAGGTTCAACTGCTCCTTTATTGAATGGTACTTCAACAAATACACCTGCTATTGCTGGTTCATGGTTGCCTTCATTAATTAGTAATACTACTTCTGATTCTTATGTTTTTACACCAACTACTGGAATTTGTGCTACTGTTTATACTGCTTCAGTAACGGTTACTCCAAATGTAACTCCTACTTTTGCTACAATTCCTTCTTTTTGTTCAGGTTCAACTGCTCCTTTATTGAATGGTACTTCAACAAATACACCTGCTATTGCTGGTTCATGGTCTCCTTCAACAATTAGTAATACTACTTCTGATTCTTATGTTTTTACACCTTCAGTTGGTGTTTGTGCTACTACAGCTACAGTTTCTGTGACTGTTAACCAACCAGTAACGCCTACTTTTGCTGCAATTATTCCTTTCTGTTCAGGAACAACTGCTCCTCTTTTAGGAACAACTTCAACAAATTCTATTACAGGAACTTGGACTCCTTCAATTGTTAGTAATACTACTTCTGATTCTTATGTTTTTACTCCAACTTTAGGTGAATGTGCTTCAATTATGACAGCTTCTGCAACTGTTTTGGATTGCGCAGGTATTGAAGAAAAATTATCTTCTTCTTTTGCAGTGTATCCAAATCCTTCAAACGATGTAATGACGATTACTTTTTCTTCTTTAGCTGAAAATAACGGTGTAATCCGTTTCTTCTCTGCAGATGGAAAATTGATTGAAGTGAGAAATTATTCTAATTCTTCAACACAAACTTTTGATGTTAAATCATTGACTTCAGGTGTTTACTTCTTCCAAATTGGAAATGTAACAGAAAGAGTTATTGTTCAATAAGAATTAGCTTATTAAAATTGTAAAGGCTATCTGAAAAGGTAGCCTTTTTTTATTTTAACCTTAGTCATTCAATCTCAATCTCAATCTCAACCTCAATCTCAACCTCAATCTTTAACTCAATATCTTCACCTTATCCCATTTTCATCCATTACCTTAATGAAATGAAATCCTTTTGGACTAAATCCTTGGTTGTAATAAAATCGATGGGCTTTGTAATTACTAGCGTAAGCATCTAATACCTGAATCGAGCAATTGTTTAAAAGAGCTTTGTTTTCAAGGTATTCAGAAAGAATTTTTCCAACTCCTTTGGATCTATATTCTTCAATTACAATCACATTATCCAATTCAAGGTATTTGCCACACCATAGTTTTGTTCCAAGCCAATAACCGCTTATTCCAACGCATTTATCACCATCAAAAACCGCAACTTGTCCATAGTTATTATTGGGTAACATATCAGTCAACATTTCATGGTATTGAACTTCTGTTAATGAAGGGTAAAGTTCCTGCATCACAGATATTTGACTTAACATTTCATCTATTCCGTTTAATTCTCGTACTGTCATAGTTTTATTTTTTGAACCATATAAGGGATATAAGGCCATTTGAGTATTTGGTGTGAAATTATTAAAAAGTTTTAAAAAGAATATTTAATTTGTAAAAATAATACGTTATTATTTTTCAAACATAGCACTTATATGTTCTTATATTCCTTATATGGTTTCTTTTTAACAACTAGCTTATACATTTTGTCTATAGAATGCCCATATTTGCCTTTGACCTAATTCTGTTTAGCTTATAAAGCCCTTTGCCCTAAAACCTAAAAACTTCACAGTTTGTCAATATAACACACTCTTCATCCTTTGACCTAATTCTGTATAGCTTATAAAGCCCTTTGCCCTATGACCTATTTAAACTTCAAAACCAATTCCTCATAAAACAACTCATATATCCTTCTGTATTCATCATTCCAAGAGTAACTTTCTTTAAATCCGTGTCCTTCAACAGGAAAAACGGCTAATTCCCAATTCGTTTTTCCTAATTCAATAAATCGTTGACTTAATCGAACGACATCTTGAAATTGAACATTGTCATCAACCATTCCATGAAGCATTAATAATTTTCCTTCTAGGTTGTTTGCGAAATAAATAGGGGAACTTCTCTTATATGCATTTGGATCTGTTCCTGGGTAATTTAAAATATTACTCGTGTATTCATGGTTATAATGTGCCCAATCGGTTACAGATCGTAATGCTGCTCCGCATGGAAATGTCTTTGGTTTAGTCAACATTGACATTAAAGTTATAAATCCTCCGTATGACCCGCCGTATATACCAACTCGGTTAGAATCTATTCCCATTTTTTCAACCAAATATTTTTTTCCATCAATCTGATCTTGTAAATCTCGACCTCCCATGTGACGGTAAATAGCTGTTCTATAATCTCTTCCGTATCCTTCGCTCGCTCTATAGTCTATGTCAATAATGGTAAAACCATTGTCAGCTAATAAGTTATGAAACATAAACTCTCTATAATATGAACTCCAATAGTTGTGTGCGTTTTGTAAATAGCCAGCTCCGTGAACAAATATTACTGCTGCTTTGTTTTTTACAGAATCACTTGGTGAATAAACTCTAGCGTATACATCGATACCGTCAGATCCTTTAAAAGTAACGACTTCTGGCTTTCTCCATTTATAAGAATCAAATTGTTTAGTAGTAGATTTTGTTATCTGAACCATTTGAGAATTGACAATGTTTGGAGCAATGTATAGTTCCCATGGTTTGTTTCTAGATGAGAAGCGAACAGCAATTGTTTTTTCATCAGGAGAAAGATTTATTTCATGAGCTCCTTCTTGTATCAAAATAGGATATAATTTTTTAGAAGCAATTTCAAATGAATAAAATTCGCGATTTCCTGGGTGTAATTTATTGGATGTCAAGTAAAATATTTTTCCGTCTTTCGAAAGTTTAACTTCGTGAATTTCGTATTTTCCAGAAGTTAATTGTTGTTTTATTTTTGATTTAAGGTTGAGTGTATATAGGTGAGAATAACCAGTAACCTCTGATTGGAAATAAATAGTTTCTCCATCATTTAGAAAGTTAAGAACACCTTCTGATTCGTTCCATTCTGATATGCCTGGTCCACCAATCCATGCGTCATCGTGTTGTTTTTCTAGTTCTGTCAACTCTCCATTTAGAAGATTTATGTTGGCTATCCACCTGTCTTTATTATCGTAACTTCTGATATCAACCACTGAATAAAGTCCATTTTTTGAAAAGTGAACACTGTGTGGAATGATATTTCTATCAGTCAAATAATTTGACATATCATTTTTATATTCAGATAAATAGATTGGTTTACTTCTTATATTACTTAAAGTAGAAAAGTTGACAAAATATACCGAGTCCTTTTCAATATTGTAGATTCCTAATTTATTAGAAGGGTCATCGTCTCCTACTTTTGGTCTTGCTTGAGAAGTGTATGTATTACCATCTTTTGAAATGTGGTTTTCGACATGTGTTCCTTTGTCTTCTGGTTGAAAAGATATTCTGAAAGTGACAAATTTCCCGTCAGCTGAAACTTGTAAATTGTTAAGATCTCCTTTCTCTATGTAGTATTCAGAAGGAAATGAGAAGCGTGATATGTCTTGTGCAGTATTCCATTCTTTCCTTGTTTTTTTGTCTTTTATGTATTTAAAAAGATCCTCTTGTTGGTTGGTTAGAAAAGTAGAATCTGTAGAATGAATGGGTTCTTTTCCTTTAACGAAGTTGGTTATTTGTCTAATTCCTTTATTAATGTAATCATATAAGTAAATATTATTATCTTGTTGAAAATAAACATTTTCTGAATTTGTAATTCTTTGAATATTGAAAATAGGGGAGTTGGACTGATAAATGATTTTATCCTTCTTTGTTTTTAGGTCATATTCTACCAAAACGCCCTCCATAGAGAAGAAATAAACTTGATAATTTCGTTGTGATTCATCTGCTTCAAATTGGCGAATCAATTCTTCTTTTGTTGCTTTGTGGTATTTTTTTAATTCCAACGAATAAATGTAAGTAGAATTTCCAACCTCATTGTTTGGATTCCAGTCAAATAACATTGTTTTACCATCTAATGCCCATCGAATATTTTCAGGTTGGAAGCCGATGAACTCATTCCCTTTCATTATTTCGTTCAATTTTAATGGCGAAATCGATGTGATTTGTGAGTAGATAATGGTTTGTGTGAAAAGAAGAGATGTGATGATGAGAAATTTCATAGTTTTTTATGTA
Organism: Flavobacteriales bacterium; assembly: GCA_947474675.1. Classification (GTDB taxonomy): domain Bacteria; phylum Bacteroidota; class Bacteroidia; order Flavobacteriales_D; family Crocinitomicaceae; genus CAIUKX01. The sequence continues at coordinate 934 of CANJKA010000024.1, read as the reverse complement.
AGAGTTGTGGCGGTAAAAATAAGAGAATATTTTAGAATTGCTTTATGGTGGGGTGTTTTTTGAACCATATGAGGAATATAAGGATATATAAGAAGTGCTCGTGTTAATTTTTGATTTAAGAGATTTAGTTTAAATTTTTATATAATTTATTGACGTACGTTTTTTGACCTTCTTTCCAGATATTTGTGCAATTGAAATTTATAATTAGTCCAATTGGTGCATTTAAAAGAGTCATATAAGTTAAAATTTGGGCTTCATGTACTGGTAGAATTTTCTCAACTGCTTTCAATTCTACGACTAATCCATTTTCAATAAATAAATCACACTTTAAATTTGTTTCGATTTCCATTTCTTTATAAAGTACAGGAACTTTCAATTCAGAAGAAACAACTAATCCTCGTAATTCTAATTCATATTTCAAACATTTATGGTAAATACTCTCTAACAATCCTGGACCTAATTCTTTGTGTACCTCAATTGCCGCTCCATTAACCTTATAAATTAAATTACTATAATACTCTTTACTTTTCTTCATTTTACCTTTGAGTTATAATTTTAATTATTACTAATATAGTTAAAAAGTCTGTTTTATTTCACACTCAATTTATTTTTTTTCACACAATCTTAAATGACCTTATATCCCTTATATGGTTCAAAAAATAAGTTGTTGGTTGTTAGGCTTTTAGTTTTGGACTGTGTAGGTCGGAATATATTTGCATGTAAGCAACACACAATTCTTAAATGCCCTCATATCCCTTATATGGTTCAAAAAAATAACTATTACACCTAAATTGTTGCACCAAACGAATATTTCCCTATCTTTGCACTCGAAATAATTTATTTATTAACTGAGGTTTCGTACTTCAACTTATAAAACAAAAATGGCAACACGTATTAGATTACAAAGACACGGTAAAAAAGGAAGTCCTTTTTT
>CANJKA010000023.1 GCA_947474675.1 Flavobacteriales bacterium | reverse complement strand
TGTTTTTGCTCAACCTATGATAGGTAAAGAGTTGATTGTTAAAGGTTGGGTACGTGGATTCCGTAATGATCGTTTCATTCAATTGAACGATGGATCGACGATCAAAACCATTCAAGCAGTAGTTGAAGCTGAAAACTTTGATGAAGCAATTTTGAAAAAAATAACAACTGGAGCTGCAGTTGGATTGAAAGGAATATTGGTTGAATCTCAAGGTGCTGGTCAGGCAGTTGAAATCCAAGTTTCTGAAATTGAAATTATAGGTGAAGCAAATCCAGATGATATTCAGAAAACAGTAATGCAACCGAAGAAGCATAGTTTAGATTATTTGCGTGAACAAGCACATTTACGTTTCAGAACCAATGTTTTTGGAGCTGTATTTAGAATTCGTCACAATGTGGCATTTGCAATTCATAAATTTTTCAATGATAAAGGTTTTTTCTATTTGAACACACCAATTATTACTGGATCAGATGCTGAAGGTGCTGGAGAAATGTTCAGAGTTACGAACTTAGATCCTTTGAATCCTCCGTTGAATGAAGATGGAACAGTAAATTACAAAGAAGACTTTTTCGGTAAAGCAGTAAACTTAACTGTATCTGGACAATTAGAAGCAGAATTAGCAGCATTAGCTTTAGGTCAAGTGTATACTTTTGGTCCAACATTTAGAGCTGAAAACTCAAATACTTCTCGTCACCTTGCAGAATTTTGGATGATTGAACCTGAAGTTGCGTTCAATGACTTGAAAGATAACATGGATTTGACGGAAGAATTCTTAAAATATTTGAGTAAATATATTTTAGATAATTGTGCAGATGATTTGCAATTCTTACACGAAAGAGATGCTGCTGAACAAACTCAAAAACCACAAAATGAGCGTAACGAATTAGGATTAATTCAACGTTTAGAGTTTGTAGTAAACAATGATTTCAAACGTTTAACATATACAGAAGCAATTGAAGTTTTATTAAATTCAAATCACTACAAAAAGAAAAAATTCAAGTACGATGTTGCTTGGGGAATTGATTTACAAAGTGAGCATGAACGTTACTTAGTAGAAAAAGAATTCAACTGTCCAGTAATTTTAACAGATTACCCAGCTGAAATTAAAGCATTCTACATGCGTCAAAACGATGATGGAAAAACAGTTGCAGCAATGGACGTTTTATTCCCAGGAATTGGTGAAATCGTAGGCGGATCTCAAAGAGAAGAAAGAATGGATATTTTGAAAGAAAAATGTGCAGCTTTCAACATCGATGAAGAAGAATTATGGTGGTATATGGATACACGTAAATTCGGAAGTGTACCTCACGCAGGTTTTGGTTTAGGATTTGAAAGAATGGTGATGTTCGTGACTGGAATGACAAATATTAGAGACGTAATTCCTTTCCCAAGAACACCACAAAATGCAGAATTTTAAAAGTTAGGGATTTTCCTCCCCCCTGCCCCCCTCCAAAGGGGGAAACAAAAGCTACTTCATCCAACATCAAGCATTAAAAATTCAACATCAAAAAACATGGCTCTAAAACAATATCTAGCTCACAAACTAGAACAACGATTATCTCCACAACAAATTCAGTTGATGAAATTGTTGCAAGTTCCGACCATGGAATTAGATCAAAGAATTAAACAAGAATTGGAAGAAAATCCTGCTTTGGAAGAAGGAGCGGATGACGCTGAAGACGATTTTGACGAAGACTTCGACAATGATTCAGATGAAAGCGATTCAGATGATAATGACGATTTCGACATTTCAGATTACTTCGAAGAAGATTCAGCGGATTATAAAACACAAGCGAATAATACAAGTAAAGACGATGAAGAAAGAGTTGTTCCATTATCAGGTGAACAATCATTTCAACAAAGTTTAACTGAACAATTACATTTGTTGGATCTAACAGATGATCAATTCATGATTGCTGATACAATTATTGGTAATTTAGATGAATCAGGTTATTTGAATAGAGAATTAGAAGCGTTAGTGGATGATTTAGCTTTTTCAGCAAATATTATAACCACTGAAAAAGAGGTTGAGACAGTTCTTTTTTTAGTTCAAGAATTAGATCCTGCTGGAATTGGTGCTCGAAATTTACGTGAATGTTTATTACTTCAAATGACTAGAAATCATGATGGTGACATTACGCGCTTTACAGCTAAAAAAATTCTAGAAGATCATTTCGAAGAATTCACGAAGAAACATTACGATAAAATTCAAAAGAAATTAGAAATATCTGATGAAGATTTAAAAGAAGCAATTGATGAAATTATTCGATTAAATCCAAAACCTGGAGGTTCAATGAAAGAAGCTCCAAAAAATCATCAACAAATTATTCCCGATTTTATGATTGTTGAATCAGAAGGGAAATTAGATTTGACACTAAATGGAAGAAATGCACCTGAATTGAAGGTAAGTCGCGATTATGAATCAATGCTTCGAACTTATTCTGAAGGAGCTAAAACATCTAAAGCCGATAAAGAAGCAGTAATGTTTGTAAAGCAAAAATTGGATGGGGCAAAGTGGTTTATTGATGCCATTAAACAACGCCAAAACACACTTTTAAGTACGATGCATGCAATCATGATGTATCAATTTGAATACTTTTTGACAGGTGATGAAACCAATTTACGTCCAATGATTTTGAAGGATATTGCAGAAATTGTTAGTCTTGATATTTCAACTGTTTCTCGTGTCGCGAACAGTAAATATGTTCAAACTGGTCACGGGACTTTTGCATTAAAATATTTTTTCTCAGAATCACTTTCTACTGATGCTGGTGAAGAAGTTTCAACTCGAGAAGTGAAAAAGATTTTATCCGAAGCGATAGAAGGAGAAGAAAAATTGAAACCTTTAACGGATGAAAAGCTAACTGAATTATTAAAGGAAAAAGGATATAATATTGCTAGAAGAACGGTTGCAAAATACAGAGAGCAGTTAAATATTCCAGTAGCTCGCTTAAGAAAAGAATTGTAATGAGATTAATCGCTCAAATAGTAACATGGGTATTGATGCCTGTTTTTATGCCAATCTACGCTTTGTTGTTGGCAATGTATTCTCCCTCTTTACCTATTGATATCAGTCATGGAAATACTTTATTTGCATTAAAACCTGAATTTAAAATTGCTATACTGTTGAATTATCTTCTTTTTACAGTTGTAGCACCAATTTTAATGTACTTAATTTTTAGAATACTTAATATTATAAAAACGGTACAATTAGATGATAAAAAGGAAAGAAATATTCCGATGATCCTAATGAGTATTTTTTGTTTGTTACTATTTTATACGTTTAACGCAGTTCAATTTATATTGCCAAAATATGTATATGCTCTGTGTCTTTCTGGTGGATTAATAATTGCTTTTTTATTGGTTTTAAATCAATATTTAAAAGTAAGTCTTCATGCTACAGGAGTAGGAATACTAACAGGTTTTACTTTTGCCTATGTAAAAGAACAAATGATTTTTGATTATCGAATTTTAATCTTAGTAATTATCGTTTCTGGAATTGTTATGAGTTCACGTTTATACCTAGAAAAACATTCTCCAAAAGAGTTAGCAATAGGTTATTTTTTAAGTCTGTTTATTACCTTTGTACTCAATTTTTATTATCCAAATTAGAAAAATGAAATTCAAATATTTAAAATTAGTTTCAATATTATTGGTAGTCGTATCAATAATCGTTGCATGTGCAAGTTCAAAAAATCAATCGGAACCTAGTAAAGGTTTGAATTTATTTACAGTTCAACAAGACAAAGATTTAGGATTTAAAGTAGCTCATGAAATTGACAGTAATTCAAGAGAATATCCCTTGTTAGACTCAATTAAGTACAAAGAAGTTTATTCTTATATTTATAAAATAAGAGATAATATTTTGAATTCAGGGAAAGTAACCCACAAAGATGATTTCAAATGGAGATTAAGAATTATTCATGATGATAGTACTTTAAATGCTTTTTGTACTCCTGGAGGATATATTTATATCTATACTGGAATCTTGAAATTTATGGAATCTGAAGATCAGTTAGCAGGAGTAATGGGACATGAAATTGGACATGCTGATTTACGTCATTCAACTCGCCAGATGACTACCATGTTTGGTGTTCAAGTAATACAAAAGATTTTATTAGGAGATAAAGCGTTGCTAAATCAATTAACAGGTGCAATAGTTGGATTAAAATTTTCTCGTAAACATGAAACAGAAGCAGATGAAAAATCTGTTGTTTATCTTTGTCCAACTCAATACAATGCAGCTGGAGGTGCAGGATTCTTTCAAAAAATTGAAGCGGCAGGAAATGGAAAAAGACCACCAGAATTCATGAGTACACATCCTAATCCTGACGGTAGAATTGAACATTTCTTAAATTCCCAAATAACGTTAGGATGCCAAGGAAAACAATCTTATGCTGCAGAATATAAAAAAATGGTATCTTTATTACCAAAATGAATTGACACTATACTAAAATGAGAGAAAAACGCACGTCCATAACAGATTTAGCTAATAGCCTTGGTGTTTCAAAAGCTACTGTATCATTTGTTTTAAATGGTAAAGGAGACGAATATCATATTAGTAAAGGAATGCAAGCTAAAATTCATGCGAAAGCCAAAGAATTAGCGTACGTGCCTAATTTTTTTGCCAAAGGTTTACGTCATGGTAAAACTAAAACAGTTGGATTATTAGTGGGTGATATCTCTAATGCATTCTATGGTGAATTATGCAAAACAATTCAAGAAGAATTATACAAACAAGGTTATAATGTTTTAATTGTTAATTCAAATGACAATCCTGAAGCGGAATGTGTTTTATTGAATGAATTAATTCAACGTTCAATTGATGGAATGATTATTTCGCCTTGTAATTCTATTGAAACATTAATCCCTATTTTAAGATCTACGCATATTCCTTTTGTTTTTACCGATAGAATTGGGGATGAAAATGCCGATTTTGTAGGAATAAACAATGAAAAAGAAGCAGAGAAATTAGTTTCTAAGTTTTCTGTAAAACCTAATAGATTAGCAATAATTTCTCAGCATTCAAATGCAATTTCTACGATTAATTCTCGGATAAACGGTGCTGTAAAAGGATGTGAAAAAGGAAATATAGAACATGTTCTAGTTAATTTACCTTCTGAAGAGTCTGAAATTATAGCTGCAATTAAAGATCTTTTAGACTCAGGAGTTGATTCATTTTTGCCGTTAAATAATAAAGTTGCTTTAAAAACATTAGCTTCTTTGAAACAGTTGAATATGGAAATTCCAAAGCAAGTCCGAATTATTTCTTTTGATGACAGTGAGGCATTTTCTTACTTTTCTCCAGCAATTACAGCTCTTCTTCAACCGATTGATTTAATTGGCAAAGAAACATCTTTAAGAATGTTAGAAAGGCTAAAAGATCCTAGCAATCCAGGAAAACATTTGATGGTTAGTTGTACATTCATTGCCAGAGGATCACATTGATAATACATCTCTTTTAGCTTTATATCTATAAGGCAAATTGAATTTTAACGTTTATTTTTTCAGATTAAGTGTAACTAATTATAATTCTGTAGTTATATGTTCACTAATTAAGAATAATTTATAGTTTACGTTATACAATGTCCCAATAATACAATTTTAATTTTTTTATAATTTTTATTTTTGTACTAATAGTTTTAAAAAAAATACCTATGCAAATAATCAAACCTAAATCATTTTTTATTTTAATGCTTATTTTCTGTTCAATTTCTTCTTCCTTTTCTCAAAATATGGTAGTTAAAGGAATTGTTTATGATACTTCTGGAGTAAATGTTTTACCGAATGCAATCGTAATGGCTGTGAGGTTTAAAGATTCATTATTATTAAGTTTTGATCACACTGATAAAGAAGGGAGTTTTTCATTGCCTGAATGTCCAGTGGATTCTTTTACTTTGATTATATCCTATCCTAAATGTGATGATAAAACGTTTTATATTTTTGGTAGTTTAACGAATTTAGAAATTATTATTCCAAAAATTAAAATGCAACCCAAATCATTACAACTCGAAGAAGTTATAGTGTATGCCAATAAAAATCCAATTTTTTATAGAGGAGATACTTTAGTTTATGTTGCAGATTCTTTCAAAGTTGGTCCTAATGCAGTGGTTGAAGATTTGTTAAGAAAACTACCTGGAATTAAAGTAGATAAAGATGGAAAATTAAAGTCTCAAGGGAAAGAAATAACCCAGGTTTTAGTTGATGGAGATGAGTTTTTTGGAGGAGATGCATCGATTGCAACAAAAAATTTAGCTGCAGATGGTATTAAAACAGTAGAGGTTTATGAGAAAAAAGCCGAAGATGGAGGTGATGAAACCACCCAAGTTTTAAATTTAAAACTCAAAGAAGAAGCTAAAAAGGGTTATTTTGGTAGAGTATCTGGAGCCAGTGATTTTCAAAACTTTTACCAAGGTGAGTTTTTGGCTAATAAGTTTAATGGTACACAGAAAATATCCGTCTTTGCGATGGGAGCAAATACACCAAATTTAGGCGTAAGTTGGCAAGATCAAAATAAATTTGGATTAGAAAATGAAAATCCTTGGAATCGAGATGAAGATGGGAATTATAGTGTTTCATCTTCTACACCCACTGGTATTCCTCAAGTTTTTAAATCGGGAATTTATTTTTCTGATAAAATCGGAAAAAATAAAAAGACTAAATTTAATTTTAATTACACATTTCATGATTCTAGGGTACATTCTAATTCTCTTGAAAGATCCCAGTTTCTTTTAACTGATACGACCTATTTTTCAGATGATTCAACACGTAATTATTCTTTGAATCAATCTCATTTATTTACAACTTCAATTTTAACTCAATTGGATTCTTTGACTTCTATTTATATAGCACCAAAAATCACTTTTAGTAATGGATCAAGTGATAGAATGAATACTACAAATTTTTTATCAGAATTAGAATCTTTATCCAAATCAACAAGAATTAATTCGAACAACGAATCGAAAGGGATTACTTTTTCAAATGAATTAACATTGGTTAGAAAATTTAAAAAGCCGAAAAGAGAATTAGTGGTTAAATACTCCTTAAATTCAAAGCAGAATAATACAAATGGTTTTTTGTTTTCTTCAAATAGATACTATGATGGAATTTCGCTCAACGATTCAATAGATCAATTAAAATTAAATCAAAACAATACCCTGACAAATTCAGGAAAAATTTCGTATTCTGAACCCTTAACTAAAAGATGGTTGTTGAATTTTGAATATTTATACGAAAACATTAATACTTTTCAAAATAAAGAAACTAGAAATAATCAGAATGGAGAATATTCTGAAATTGATGTAAATTATTCTAATTCTTTTGAAAGTATTCGTCAACAAAATAGAGTTGGAACGTCTATTCAATATAAAATGAAGAAATATTCTATTGAAGGATTAGTTAGAATAAGGAATATTGATGTTGTCAATAATACGAATCAAACAGGCCAAGTACTTCATCAGAATTTCACGAACATACTTCCGAATGTCTTTTATTCATATATTCCTTCTCAGAATAAAAGGTTGCATGTACAATACAAAACAAGTGTAAAACAGCCTTCTTTAATCGATGTTATGCCTATACCCGACAATTCTAACCCCAACAGATTAGTAATTGGAAATACGTCCTTAGTCCCTTCCTATTCACACAATATAAGTTTGAATTTTAATAGTTGGCAATCATTATCTGGAAGATATATATATATTAATTTAAATGGAAATGTAATAAACAATGATTTTACGAATTCGACTTCGTATAACCCATCTTTGATTAGTAAAACTGAATCCAAGACAGTGAATGTAAATGGGAATTACAATGGAAATTTTAATGGGGGGTTTTCATTTCCATTATTTGACGAATTAATTTCGATTGCTCCAGATATTAATACAAGTTATTCTAAAAGATCCAGTTTTATTAACGACGTTTTAAATACAACTCAAACAAAAACGATTGGAGGAAATTTAGGGTTAAGTGTTGAAGCTGACTCAGTTCGTTTTACTTTTTATGGTGATTTTTCTTATTCCTTACCAACCAATTCGATAAGTTCAGTATCTAATAGTCCATACACAACGAATATTCTTTCAGCAGAATTTGAGTTGACTTTACCCTGGAAATTAAAAATTAAATCTGACGCCACCTATACAATGAATGGGCAAAGATCAAATGGATATTCAATTAATTATTTGATTTGGAATGCTGAAATTAATAGATCTTTCTTAAAAACAGAGAACTTGATATTAAGTTTGATTGGAAATGACATTTTGAATCAAAATATTTCAGCTCAAAGAAATATAAATTTAAATGTGATTACGGATAGCAAAACACAAATAATTTCAAGATATTTCTTGCTTAAATTAACAATGAAATTTAATAATAATAAAACCAAAGAAAATGATAATACAGGCTGGTAAACGAAAAAGTTTCTTTTTTGTCTTTTTGTTTTTTAATTTTTCTTCTTTTTGTCAAATAAATTCAGGAAAAATTATTTATGAGAGAAAAACGAATTTAGAAAAAAAATACAAAGAGTATACAAGTGATTGGATGATTGAGTTTTTAGAATCTAACAAAAGTAAAACTGATTTATTTGAATTAAATTTTAGTGATTCAATATCAAATTTTACCCCTATTGAAAAAGAGGAAGAGGACGAAGATTCATGGGCAACGAATAATAATTCAACCTATCAAAATTTCAATTCAAATTCAAAAATTTCTAAAGTCGTTATTTTTGGAGATGAAATAATTGTGAAAAGTGAAATTGCAAATCGAACTTGGAAAATTACTGATAGCAAAAGAATGATTGGAATTTATGAATGTAGAAAAGCATTTGTTGTTATGGAGGATAGTTCTAAAATTTACGCCTGGTTTTCTAACGAGATTTTGCCTTCTGTAGGACCTGAAGGTTTTTGTGGGTTGCCAGGTGCGATTTTAGGATTAGCAACAGAAGATGGTGGTGTAGTTTACTTTGCAAAATCAGTCATTTTATCTGAAGTAAAAGAAGGTTCTCTTCATGTAAAATTTAAAGATAAAGGAATTTTAACCCGAGCTGAATTCGAAGAAAAATTGAATCAATTATTAGGTGATATTAAGGAAGATATAATTTATCGAGCTAATTTAACTAGATGGATGTAAAATTTAAAAGCCTCTTTATTTAAAATAAAGAGGCTTTTAAAAATAGTGTTATTATACTTTTATTTATGCATTCTCAGCAATAACAGATGTGATCTCTGGAATATGTTGTTTCAATAACATTTCAATTCCACCTTTTAATGTTGCAGTAGAAGACGGACAACCAGCACAAGCTCCTTTTAAAAGAACTGTGACAACTCCATCTTCATAACTTCTAAAATCGATTGCTCCACCATCTCCTTCAACAGCTGGACGGATATATTCATCTAATAAATCAATAATTGCTTCATCAAATTCAGAAGGTGCATATACTTTTTTAGGAGATTCTGCTTTTGGTTCAACTTCTTTTGGTTCAGGCATACGAATCAATACATCTTTACCTTCAGTTAACCATGCTTTTAAAAATTCACGTAATTCCATTAAAACGAAATCCCAAGAAAGGGCTTCTGTTTTTGTTATCGTTACGAAATTAGCACTGATGAAAACACCTTTAACAAAGGGGAAATTAAATAGTTCTTCAGCTAAAGGAGAATATCCTTTTGCTTCCGCCTTTGAAAAGAAATTTACTGTTACATCAATTAAAATGTGTTTGTTGGCAACAAATTTCATGCTCGCAGGATTGGGAGTCATCTCTGCATATATAGTAACTGGAACGTTCATGTTTTTTATTTTTTACAAAATTAACTTAAAGTTCCAAGAATAGGATAATAAAAGGAATTTACTTTTCAAAAAAATAGATTATTTTTACATTATGAGTCGTTTCAAAGTGTTTTTCTCAAGTGTCATTGTTCTTTTTGTTTTCATCGGAAACATTGGAATAAATGTATATACACATTCTTGTGAAGAAGATGGTGATTTTCATTCAGTTTTTGTTAAAGTAAATCATGAATGTGGTGAAGAAGAACTGCCATCTTGTTGTAAAGAAGAATTGACTCAAGCAGACTGTTGCAAAGATGAAGTAAACTTTTACAAAGTTAAATTTGATTATTTTGATCATTTCCCACTTAAATTTCAAAAAATTACGTTTTTATCAAGTTCTAAGTTTAATCATAACTTGATACTAGCTTTTCAAGAGTCTAACTTATTTCAATGTCATATAACACGGCCTCCTCCGAAACCCACTGGTCAAGAGATTATTCTTTTAAATCAAGTCTTTCGTATTTGATTATTATTTATTCTGAATTTTATTAAACAAAGCGTTTAATGATAATTCATATTTATAAATATGATGTTAAATCAATAAGAATGATATGAGAATAATAGTTTTTTTATTCTTCTTTCTATGCATTATAAATGAATCGTTTTCCCAAATGAAGGGAATCGTTTTTGGTAGTAATGGAACAAAAAGAGAGAGGATAATAGGTGCTAATATTTATTTATTGAATAATAAGTTAAGTACAGTAACAAATAAAGAAGGAGTTTTTGAATTGACTCTTCCTAAAGATTTACCAGATACTTTAGTTGTCAGTTTTTCAGGATATATTTCTGATACGATTATAATTAATAAAAGTGATCGATTTATTTCTTTTGAAATAATTCTTTATGCCGAAACTTTATTGGAAGAAGTAATTGTGATTGCTAGAAAATCTACACACAGTGTTTCAAGAATGAAAACATTGAATGTTGAAAATTTGTCTTCAGGAGAATTGCGAAAAGCCGCGTGTTGTAATTTATCTGAATCCTTTGAAACAAATGCTTCAGTAGATTTGAATATAACAGATGCTGTGTCAGGAGCTAAGAAAATACAAATGATGGGGTTAGATGGAGTATATACTCAAATACAAATGGAAAATATTCCTTATTTAAGAGGATTGGAAAGTTCTTTTGGGTTGAACTCTGTACCAGGATCTTGGATTGAGTCCATTCAAATTACAAAAGGAACAGGAAATGTCGTAAATGGTTACGAATCGATGGCTGGCTTGGTGAATTTGGAAGTCAAAAAACCACAAGAAATGGAAAAATTATTTGTTAATGTATACACAAATGCTTTTGGGAGAGAAGAATTCAATTTTAATGCAGGACGTAAAATTAACGATAAATGGAGTACAGGCGTGTTAGCCCATGCTTCAACTATGTTAGGTGAAATAGATCACAATAAAGACGGATTTAGAGATGTGCCCCAAGGTAATAACCTTGCATTTATGAATCGTTGGAATTACTATGGAAAAAAGTTTGAAACACAGTTTGGAGTTAATGGCTACATGGATAACAAATATGGTGGACAAACAGGATTTCATTCAACAAACACGCCTAATTTGTATGGAGTACAAATGGAGTCTAAACACATTGATTTATTTGCAAAAACTGGATTTATGTTTGAAAATAAACCCTATCAATCCATTGGGATTGTTTATAATTTCAAATATCAAACGGTAGATGCTAAATTTGGGAATCGTAATTTCAATGGAGTTGAAAAAAGAGGGTATGTTAATGCAATATATGATGGAATTATTGGGAATACAAATCATAAATTTAAAACTGGATTAAGTCTTGTTTATAGTGATATGATGCAACACATGGATTCCAATAAATTGAATCTTCAAAAAAATGATAGGGTAGAGATAGTTCCCGGTGTTTTTGGCGAATATTCCAATTCAGGAATGCGTTTAAATAGTGTTTGGGGTGCTCGTTTGGATTATCACAATCTTTTTGGATGGCAATTTTCTCCAAGATTACACATGAAATATATCCTTACTGAAAAAACAGATTTACGCTTTACAGTTGGAAAAGGATGGAGGGTTCCCAATTACATGATGGACAATATTTCACTTTTATCAACTTCAAGGACTTGGTATTCAAATCAAACATTATTACCTGAAATTTCATGGAATATTGGTGGTTCAATAGTACAAGAGTTTAAAATGTTTGGAAGAAAGTCAACATTAGTTTTAGATATTTACCATACAGAATTTGTGAATCAATTAATAGTAGATAGAGATTCGATACTTAACGGGATTCTTTTTAAAAATTTGGAAGGTAGATCATTTTCAAACAGTTTTCAAACAGAATTCAGTTTTAGTCTTTTTAAGAATTTTGATATTCGATTAGCCTACAAAATATTAGATGTTCGCTCTACTTATGGTGGGTCAATGCAACAGCAAGTTTTATTGCCAAAACACAGAGGTTTTGTAAATTTAGCTTATAGAACAAGAAATAATCGATGGGAATATGATGCAACATGTACAGTTTTTGGACAATCAAGATTACCAGATGCAACTTTAGCAAATGGTTCGATTACTACTACGAATGTTAGTGAAATTTATCCAATGATTAATGCACAAATTACCCATATTCACAAACGCTGGAATTTTTACATTGGAGGAGAAAACCTCACAAATTATAAACAAAAAAATGCAATCATTGATGCAGAAAACCCTTTCGGATCGAAATTTGATGCAACCAGAATATGGGGACCAATAATGGGAATAAATATATATGCCGGCCTCCGCTACGCACTTAAAAAATAACGCAAGTACAGACGTGATTCATCACGTCTCAATCAATAATTATTAATTTATTTATTAATAATCTCAATAATAATCTCAATAATAATCTCAATAATAATCTCAATAATAATCTCAATAATAATCTCAATAATAATCTCAATAATAATCTCAATAATAATCTCAAAATAATAATCTATCAATAATATAAAACAACAACCATGAAAAAATACACATTAATCTTATTAGCTGCATTCACGATGCATTATTCAAATGCTCAAGAAGCATCAAGAAAACGCACTGAAACAATTATAATCCAAACATCAGCTCAATGTGAAGATTGTGAAGAAAGGATTGAAAACGCGTTGAATTATTTAAAAGGAGTTGTTTTTGCTGAGTTAGATAATGAAACGAAAAAAGTTACAGTAAAATATAAAAGAGGAATCGTAACTGTAGATCAAATCAAGCAAACATTAGCAGAAACTGGTTATTCAGCAGATGAGGTTAAAGCAACAGAAGCAGGATTGAATAAATTGCCAACCTGTTGTAGACCACCGATAAAATAAAAACATAAAAAAACGCCAGTTTTTAGCTGGCGTTTGAACTTCGATTTGACACGAAGTAGTATTTACTTATAATTTTCTTAATCAATCAGATCAAATCCTGTAAATTTTCTCAATGCTTCAGGAATAACAACTCCTTGTGGTGTTTGGTGATTCTCTAATAAAGAAGCAACAATTCTTGGAAGGGCTAATGCAGAACCATTCAAAGTGTGACAAAGTTGAGTTTTCTTATCATTTGTTTTAAAACGTAGTTTCAATCTTGAAGATTGGAACGTATTGAACATAGAAACAGAACTAACTTCTAACCATTTTTCTTGTGCTGCTGAATATACTTCGAAATCATATGTCAATGCAGATGCAAAACCTGTATCACCACCACATAAACGTAGAATTCTATAATGTAAACCTAATTTTTCTAATAAGTTTTTTACGTGATCAACCATTTCTTCTAACGCTTTTTCAGAGTTTGAAGGGTGTTCAATACGAACGATTTCTACTTTGTCGAATTGGTGTAAACGATTCAATCCACGAACGTGTGAGCCATATGCTCCAGCTTCACGACGGAAACAAGGAGTATATCCTGTCATTTTGATAGAGAATTCTTCAGAAGGTAAAATAACATCTCTATAAATATTAGTCAAAGGAACTTCTGCTGTTGGAATCAAGTATAAATTGTCTCTTTTGTCGTGGTACATTTGCCCTTCTTTATCAGGTAATTGTCCAGTCCCATAACAACTTGCTTCGTTTACCATTATTGGCGGTGTATATTCAGTATAACCTGCTTTTTCAGCTTCGTCTAAAAAGAAAGCGATTAATGCTCTTTGTAATTTAGCACCTTTTCCTTTGTACACTGGAAATCCAGCACCTGTTATTTTTACACCTAATTCAAAATCAATGATATCGAATTTTTTACAAATTTCCCAATGAGGGATTGGTGTAAAATCAAATGTTCTTTTGCGACCAACTTCCAATACATTTATATTGTCCTCTTCACTTTTACCTGTAGGTACAATTTCATTTGGTACATTCGGTAGTTGATATAAAAATTGAATAATTTGAGCATCCAATTCATCAACATTTATTTTTAAACCTGCTTCTTTTTCTTTTAATTCTGAGGTTTTCGATTTAGCTGCATTCGCTTCTTCTATTTTCCCTTGTTTCATTAAATTACCAATTTCTTTGGCAAGAATATTTAATTCAGCAGAGATGTTTTCTAATTCTGTTTTAGAGTTCCTCCATTGTTGGTCAACAGTTATTAAAGACTCTACTATTTCAGTAGCATCAAAATTTCTTTTTTTTAAACCTGCAATTACAGATTCTTTTTCGGTACGAATGCGTTGTATTTCGAGCATTTGGGTAATTTTTTATTTAAGTGCAAATTTACTTATTATTGTTGGAATAGGATATGAATTTTGTAAGTTCCCTATAAACGTAAGTTTTTGATCTGGTTTTCCAAATAATTTATACCAAAAACAAAAAAGGAACTCATTTCTGAATTCCTTTTAATCACTGTGCCTTATGGCTTTGTAGCGGGGGCCGGACTCGAACCTGCGACCTTCGGGTTATGAGCCCGACGAGCTACCAACTGCTCCACCCCACACTCTATTCAATTATAGTAATAAATTACTCTAAGTGCGGTGCAAAGATAGGTATTTTTTATTGAAAACAAATAACTTTGGTGAAATAAAATTAAATTTTATTCTTAAATTATACTAAAAACTAAGAATGAGTCTTTAAATTCTTGTTACTTTTACACTTTATTTAATTGTAGTAATACAATGCTTGAAAATTAAATTCAACATCAATATTATTCCAATTTTAATTTATAAAACGATATACATGAAACAATTTCTATCTTTTAGTATTATTATAACTCTTCTTGTAAGCTGCGGCCAAAACACTAATAGTCAATTAAATAACAAGGGAGATATTGTGACTAGTACTGCTACAGAACAAGCAGAGTTTAAAATTGAAAAAATGATATCTGAAACGGAACTAAATGATAAATTAGTTGTTATGAATAGTTTGTATTTTACAAAATCAGATCTATCATCTATTGAAGTTTTTGCCTATTTGGACAAACAAAATAATATTTTAAAAATAGAAGAAAAATTTGTTGACGTTGCAAAAAATCAAAGCAGTACAAACACATATTACATCCATAAAAATAAAAAATATGCAACAAAAGAAAGATATTCTTCAGGAAAAGCGAAAAATAGTAAATACACTGAAAGAGTTTCTTTTTATGATAACAATGAAAAAGTAATACTTTCGAAATCTAGAAGCACAATTTTTGAAGAAGATTTAGAAGCAAATAATTTTATAAATATTCCTTTTTATGATTGTCCTATTACCAGGGCTATGAACGTAATTAATCAAGTTGGCGAATTTGAAACTAAATTTCAAGGATTTGTAATAAACGGACCTGATTCTTATTTATTAGTAGGTGAGTCTGGCGATAATGGGTACGTTTCTTCATTGATGATTCAGTTTCATACTGCTTTGACAAAAAAGTTGTTAAACAATCAAGAAAAGTTTTTAGGAACAAAATTAAAAGTAGAATACCAAAAAATGACAGAAGGTAGTGGTTTTGAATACCAAATTCTTCTTTCATCCGAAGAAATTAAATAAAAAAATGAAATAATAAATTGTTGTTTTTATAACATTTATAGTTAATTCAGAACTTATTTTAGCCTTTTACATTAAAATTTAACCGACAAACCCTATTTAATAAAAAAATCAATCAGAATTTGTTTAAACTTGTACTGTAAACTATATGTACATTTTCAATGAAAAGATTTCTTTCTATATTATTTCTACTTTTAATAACTTTTACTGGAAAAACCCAAATCATGAAAGTCACAGGGACAATTTATGATTCTACTGGCTCAAAACCTCTTTTTCAGTCTCTTGCAATGGCAATTCGGGTTAGAGATTCATTGCTTTTAGGGTTTGAAAGAACAGATGTAAATGGGTATTTTAATATGCAAAGCTTTGATGTTGATACTTTTGCTTTAATTATTTCATATCCTGATTTAGAAAGTAGAACCTATTACATCTTTGGAAATAATAACAATTCAGAAATAAATATAGGAAAGTCTATACTCCAAAAAAAATCATTAGAACTTGAAGAAGTTGTTGTATTTGCGAATAAAAATCCAATTTATTATAAGGGAGATACTTTAATTTATGTGGCTGATTCATTTAAAGTTGCTGAAAATGCGGTTGTTGAGGATTTATTAAAAAAACTTCCCGGGGTAAAAGTCGATAAAGATGGAAAAATAACTTCTCAAGGAAAGTCGATAAGTCAAGTTTTAGTGGATGGTGATGAGTTTTTTGGAACTGATCCGACGGTTGCAACAAAAAACTTAGCCGCCAAAGGAGTAGAATCTGTTAAAGTATATGAAAAGAAAAGTGATGTAGCTTCAGATGGCGAAGATGCAACAGTTCAAGTCATGGATTTAAGATTGAAAAATAATGCCAAAACTGGCTATTTTGGCAAGTTATCAGCTGCGAGTGACTTTCAAAAATACCATGAAGGTGAACTTTTATTCAATAAATTTAAGGGGAGTCAAAAAATATCTGTTTTTGCTTTAGGTTCAACAACTCCTAGAACTAATGTAAGTAGAGCAGATATGAATAAATTTGGTTTAGACAATAATCAGGGTAATTCAATGAATTCAGATGGGCAAATGATGTGGGGAGGAAGTAATTCTACTAAAGCAGCTGGTGTTCCACGAACATTTAGTACTGGAGTTTACTATACAGATAAAATAGGCTCAAGAAAACAGACTAAAATTGGATTTAATTATACATATAATAATTATGAATTAGTTTCTTCGACTTCAAGTCGTTCCAAATATGTGTTGCCTTCTGATACAAGTTATTATTCTGATGATTCCACAAGTAATATCGATTTAAGTCAATCACACAAAGTGAATTTCAATTTATTTTCTCAAATTGATTCTTTGACTTCTTTTGAAATAAAACCAAAATTTAATTACAGTTTAGGAAGTCTTGAAAATACTAATATGTCGAGTTATTTAGATGAAAATGAAATGAAAACTAGGGGTAGTGTTATTAATAACATCACAAATTCATCTGGCTTCTCTTTGGATAATGATTTGACATTAATTAGAAAATTTAAAAAACCTAAAAGATTAATCAGCTTAAATTATGAACTGTCTGCTTCAAATGGTGTTTCTGACGGTAAATTAAAGTCATATAACAAATATGAAAGCACAGTAAATATAGCAGATACTACAAATCAACAAAAACTAAACACAACCAATTCACAAACTCATATTGGAAAACTAATTTATGTTGAACCAATTACTAAAAAAATAAAAGTTGAATTTGAATATTTATTTGAATATGGTTTGTCAAGTCAAAACAAAGAAACTAGAAATGGTTTAAATGGAGTTTATACAGAAGTAAACACAGATTTATCTAATAACTTCACTAACTTAAGACTTCAAAATAGATTTGGAACTGCTTTCATCTATGAATCAAGAACACAAACTATAACTGCTGGATTGAAAGTAAGAAATATTGATATTGAAAATAAAAACATCACAAATGATACTATAATTCATCAAAATATTTCAAATTACCTTCCTAAATTATCTTATTCTTACAAGCCAAGTCAAAGCAAGAGAATGGGGATTAATTATTCAACAAAGTCTACTCAGCCTTCGGTTAGCGATCTTCAAAATGTTCAAAATAACACGAATCCAAATAAAATCGTTTTAGGAAACCCCCTTTTGAAACCAAACTACGAACATTCTTTAAATATGAATTTTAACAGTTGGCAAGCACTTTCTGGTAGATATGTTTGGGCTGGATTTAACTCAACGTATACTGATAATGCCTTTGCCTCATCAACGTCATTTGACTCTTTTGGTAGAACAACTTCACAAACGCAGAATGTATATGGAAATATTTTTTCATCCTTAAATGCAAGTGCAGGATTTCCATTTTACAAAAAAATATTTGAAATTTCTCCAGGTTTAAATGCGAGTTATTCAAAATATTCTAATTTGGTAAAATATGCAGGTAATACAGATTACTTGAAAAACACAACAATTACTCAAGCAATCACTGGAGAATTAGAACTAGAAGTGACATTAGATTCATTAGAAATGACATTTGGAGGGAAATATACTTTCAATAGTCCTAAAAATTCAATTAGTAGTTTGGCAAATAACAATTATACCTTGCAAGTGTATTCAGCAAATATTAATTGGACAATTCCAGGTAAAATGAAATTGGGTACAGATGGAACTTATACAATCAATAGTCAAAGAGCGAATGGATATAATATTAATTATTTTGTTTGGAATGCAACAATTAGTCGCACATTTTTAAAAACAGAAAATTTAGTTATTTCAATTTCTGGTAATGATATTTTAAATCAAAACATTTCTGCTGCAAGGGTTATAAATGGAAACATTACGACTGATAATAGAACAAAAATTATTTCACGTTACTATTTATTGAAATTGGTCTACAAGTTCAATAACAATAAAATTAAAGAGGAAGATGCTAAAATGGGTTGGCATTAAAAAATGATAATTATGAAGATTTATATAACACTTTTTATTTTATTTATCGGTTCATCTGTATTTAGTCAAATTAATGCTGGGAAAATCGTGTTTGAAAGAAAAACAAATTTAGAGAAAAAATTCACAGATGGCAGAATGAAAAAAATGCTAGGAGAAGACAATAAAATACGTGTTGAATTATTTGATTTGTATTTCAATGACACCTGTTCTATTTTCAAGCCAATTTTAAGTGAAGAAGCAGATCCGTTGAGCTGGTCGACTAATAAAAACACAGTCTATCAAAATTTCAATACTAAACAGAAAACGTTGCTATTAAGTATTTGGGGACAACAAATAAATGTAAAAGACACCAATTATCACAGAGATTGGAAAATAACTGATAGCAAAAGAACAATTGCAGGTTTTGAATGCTACAAGGCTATTTGGCAAAAAAATGACAGTACAAGATTGTATGCGTGGTTTTCGCCAGACATCGTTCCATCTGTTGGTCCAGAAGGATTTGATGGATTGCCAGGTGCTATATTAGGATTAGCTACTGAAGATGGAGGAATTATCTATTTTGCAAAATCAGTTGAAATTTCGAAACCAACTTCCCTTCAATTTCAAATTGATTTAAAGAAAAAAGATGTGTATACAATGCCTGAATTAAAAGCGAAAATCGATAAGGAATACGGCGACACCCCTATGGGAAAAAGGATTTTTGTTGACTTGTTTAGATGGCTGTAATTCCGACTCAAGACAGCTTTCGATCGAAGGCCATAGATCGCCTTGCTCAATGACTATCGAGCTAATTTGAAGTATTTTTTAGTCTTGTTTCTTGCATTTTTGATCATTTACATAGTTTGAATTTTTGTACATTTGTTTTTTGAATTATATTCACATAAAATAAACTTAAATTTAGTAATGAATAAAAAAATTGAAAAAGTTTTAGGCATTACTATTTTATCACTAATCGGCTTGGGTTTGCTGGCTGCTTTATTGGCTTTTTTTAATAAAGTTTTAAAAACTGATCATGCTATTTTTTCAATTAGTTTTGTTGCACTGTTGTCGGGTTTGTTTTTTGAAAGCTTTAGAATTTCAGAAAGCTGGTTGTCAGTTATTAAGATTTTTTTTGGTTCGTTTGCTTTTAGTTTTTTAAGCTTTTTACCTGGTAAGCATGAAGGTATTTATGATTTTGAAAATCATTTTAATTCTTGGATATATGTGTTTTTAATATTCTTTGTAATCGCAACTCTTATTGATAATTATGAAAAAATAGTACCTCAATTAACAGAAGGTATCACATTAATACAATCTCTTTCTTTTATTTATTGGGTGGTAGATCATGAACTACTAAATAGGAACAGTTTGCTTTTGATATCTGTCGTGATAATTGGATTTATTTTTTCAGTTTTTTCAGTTTTTTCTGCTCTAACTTATTTTACGTTATCTAAAAACACTCGTTTTATATTAAGTTTCTGGAGTTCAATTATGATGCTTTTATTCTCAATTGATAACATTTATCATATCTATAAGAATGAAAACATAGAAACATCTTTATATCTTTCTAAAGAAGCCTTTACTGCGATTCAATTTTTCTTTTTAGGGATTTCATCTATTTATATTGCTCAAAATTCTTTAATGTTTCTAAGGTTTATACCGACTCGGGGTGCCTTTTTTAATTCTGAATATTTTAATGGGCTTTATGATCTTAAAAGAGAGCATGTTGAAAGGTATTCAGAAGAACAAGTTCACTTTGGCTATTCAATTATCTATATTATTGTGGTATTGATTGTTTATTGGATGAATTATAAGTTTCATTATTTACCTAGAAATACAATAATCTGGGCTTGTATGGTATTGTTACCAATTTTACTTAGTATCTCTTTTAAGAAACGTCGGCGTAGATGAAAATATTTAATGCTTTTCAACACTCTGTAGTTTTTTAATTCATTAATTAATTGTGATTTAATTATTTAATGACTCATTTTTAGGTGTTTGTGCTTTATTCTATTCCGATATTTAGTCTGTAAAATTGTTTATAATTTATAATTTTAAATAAAAAACTCAAAAAAGAAAATCACTATCTTCGTTTATTGTAAAGGATAAACAATTATGAAGCAATATCACGATTTATTAAAGCACATTATGGAAAATGGTGCACAAAAAGGAGATCGTACTGGAACAGGTACACTTTCTGTTTTTGGGTATCAAAATAGATATGATTTATCTGAAGGTTTTCCTTGTATGACAACGAAAAAATTGCATTTGCGTTCAATAATTATTGAACTTTTATGGTTTTTACAAGGTGATACAAATATAAAGTTCTTGAAAGATAACGGAGTTAAAATTTGGGATGAATGGGCTGATGAAAATGGAGATTTAGGACCAGTTTATGGCTATCAATGGCGATGCTGGCCTGCTCGTGATGGTGGAACAATTGATCAGATTACAAATATTGTAAATCAAATCAAATCAAATCCAAATTCTCGCCGTTTGATGGTTTCAGCTTGGAATGTTGCGGATGTTGATCATATGGCTTTGCCTCCTTGTCACAGTTTGTTTCAATTTTATGTTGCTGACGGTAAATTGAGTTGTCAATTATACCAAAGAAGTGCTGATACATTCTTAGGAGTTCCTTTTAATATTGCTTCATACGCTCTTTTAACGATGATGATTGCTCAAGTTTGTGATTTACAAGTGGGCGATTTTATTCATACAATGGGCGATGCACATTTATATAATAATCACATTGAACAAACGAATTTATTGCTGACAAGGGAACTACGTCCTTTACCAACAATGAAAATAAATCCAGATGTAAAAGATATTTTTCAATTTACTATCGATGATTTTGAATTAATCAATTACGATCCACATCCACATATTAAAGCGGCTGTAGCTGTATAAAAGTTAATACAACTTTCTTTAATTCTTAAAAATAAAAAAATGAATATCGCTATTATAGTCGCAATGGATGAGAAAAGAGGAATCGGAAAAGACAATGGTCTTCTTTGGCATCTTCCAGCAGACATGAAATTTTTTAAAGAAACAACCATTGATAATATTGTGGTGATGGGTAGAAAAAATTTCGAATCAATCCCTGAAAAATATAGACCTCTTCCAAGAAGAGAAAATGTTGTTTTAACAAAAAATAAAGAATACAAAGCCGAAGGGTGTCTTGTATTTCATTCTATTCAAGAGGTATTAAAACACTACGAAAACGAAGAAGATAGAACAATGTTTATTATCGGCGGGGGTGAAATTTATAAGCAAGTTTTAAAAATGGACATTGTCGACGAAATGTACATTACTAAAGTTGAAAAAACTTACGATGCTGATACATTTTTTCCGGAAATCAATTTAAGAGATTGGAGAAGAAAAAAATTAGAAACTTATCCAGAAGATAAAATTCACGAAGCTGAATTTGATATTTGGAAATATGAAATTCTTTCCGAACAGGATAAATAAAAAAAACACTGTGCATACGCGATTCATCGCGTATCTTTTCATCGCCCCGAAATTTGATGCACGCGAGAATGAAACGCGATGAATCGAGTTTCTACAGTGGGACACTGATACGAAACGTTGTTCCAACATCCACTTGCGATTCCAACACAAACACTTTGCCTTTGTGATATTCTTTCACAATTCTTTTCACTAATGTTAAACCCAATCCCCATCCTCGCTTTTTCGTTGAAAAACCTGGTTCAAAAATGGTTTTCATTTTTTTGGGAGGAATTCCTTTTCCATTATCCTTGATGTCTATATGTGCCCATTCTGGCGTGCTATGAATTGTAATTTCCAACTTCCCTTTACCACTCATTGCATCGACTGCATTTTTACAAATATTTTCAACCACCCACTCCATTAAAGGACCATTGTGCTTTGTGCTTATTTCTTGACTTGGCATTAGTTCTATCGACACTTTATCAGAAACACGTGGCCTCAAATAAGATAATACATTTTTGACTGTTTGAGTCAAATCCATGTCATCCAATTTAGGGATAGATCCAATTTTAGAAAAACGATCAGTAACCTTGTCTAATCGAACCACGTCTTTCATCATCTCCTCAGTTATCATTGGATCTGCATTTTGAGCTTCTAAAAGTTGAATCCAAGCCATTAACGACGACAATGGTGTTCCAAGTTGATGTGCGGTTTCTTTCGCCATTCCAGCCCAAACTTGATTCTGTTCTGCTTTTCTAAATGTACTAAAAATGATGTATCCAATTAAAACAAATAAACCAATGATCGCAAATTGAATGTAAGGGAAGTACATTAATTGTTTTAACTCTGGACTATTATCAAAATACAAAACACTTTTTTTTCCATTTTGAAAATCAATTATAATGGGTTGATTAACTAATAATAATTCTTTTCTAGTTTTTTCTAAATTTTTAGAGTTCGTTTTTTCTTTGGAAATGTTACTTCCAATTACTTGATTTGATGTTGAATCAATTAACAATACTGGAATTAATCCTTGATTATCAATTAACTCTTGATTAAAAGCATTGATTAATGCATCTCTTTCTTTTTCTAATTTGACAATACCTTTTGAATCGTTATAAACATAAGTCATGAATAAATCTGTATACACTTCAATTGTAAAGCCCTGCCCTTTTAAGTTCCATGAATTAGCCAATTTCACCAAAGAATCTTCAAATATTCTTTTTAGTTCTTTTTTAGAAGCCAAAGGAAATATAGATCTAAAATAAGAAGTGTCAAAATCGATATTATTGAAAGCAGATATGGACTTTTGATCGTCCAAAACAATTACAGGTATATCCTTATTTTCGTTGATTATTTTTAAGGGTAAGGTATAATCAGGAATAATGTCTAATGGAGTCTCTTTAGACAATTCTTTAGTTGCGTCTAACCAAGTTTCAATTTTTTTCCTCTCTAATTGTCTAATATGGGTAAAAGCACCATTCGTTAATTGAACTAATTCAATTTTCTTTTTGATGGCATCTGCCCATTGTTTCGCTCGTTCTCGCTCGCGTTCAGAAACTCCTTTTACAATTGTATGTGATACAAAAAGGGAAACTCCTACTAGTAATAATGCTATTGCTAGTAATGCTATTTTCCATTTTTGTTTGTTTGAATATAAATTCATTTTTTAAACTATTTAAAGTACTAAATAACGAATTATTAAACTGAAAATTACTTTTAAACTCAAAATGTTTGAAATAAAAAAATCTCTTCATTAAATTGAAGAGATTTCTTATTCAGTTTTTGTCAATAAACTAAGATAAATTACACGTATCATTCATCTCTTTCTTCAGATCTAATTGGAGGATTTTTAGTGTTTTTTCTAATCTCAGTATGTCGAATTTCACCTCCCGTTGTTCCAACTTCACGGCCAATAATTATAACCAATATCGCCAAAGTAGAAACAATTATAAGCAGCCATTTTGAAAATTTATTTTGCTTCCAATTGGCTAATAAAGCTAGGAGTGAAACAAAACTTAAAACGTAACTCATAAGAGAAAATAATTCCGCTTTTTCCTCGTGCTCGTGTATTAAATACTCGGTAACACCTGGCAAATTTTCCGCCATTTCTTCCGCTCCTTCACCAGAAGAAAAAGCTAAAACAGTAGTAATACCCGTGATCATAAACAAAAGATAAGAAGTTCGTTTAACAGCTTCCGACTTTATTAACAGCCCTATTACAAGGACAATTAATGAAACTATTGGGATTATGATAGGTAAATGATTAACAACTAGATGAAAATGTGCATCGTTCATAATTTTTAAATTTTAAAATGATTAAATAATAATTTATTCTTCTGAATTTTTTAATTTCATTAATAATGAATAAGCTCCTTTCACAACGATTGCTTGGTTTTTTAGATTTTGACTGTTAATAATTTCAACATATCCATTTTCTTTTCCTCCTATTTTTACCTCAATCATTTCAAATTTACCTTTTTTCAATTCAACAAATATGAAATCTGAATTCCCAAAATGAACTACTGCTTCTTCAGGAAGAGCCATTGCCTTATTGTTTTTCAATTCAACTTCGGCATTCATATACATTCCTGGAACCAAATTTTTGTCGTATTTGTTAAAATGACAATGGACTTCTGTACTTTTTTCTAGCGATAAAGAATGACCTATTAATATGATTTCACATGGATATTTTACATCGTTTTCATTGTTATTAAAAGCAATTAATTTTTGACCAATTTGAAGTTTAGGTAAATCTTTTTCATAAACTGTCAAATTTAAATGGATGTCTGATACATTCACCAATTCAAAAAGAACTTCACTTGGAGTTAAATATTTCCCAATGTTTGCATTCACTTTTGAGACATATCCATCTATTGGTGACTTGATTGTAATTCTTTTTGAAATATTAGCCTCATTTAAATTTGTTGGATTAATTCCAATCAATTGTAAATTTTCTTCTAAGGCTCTCACATTAATTCGTGCCGTTCTATAATCCGCTTCAGCTTGATTAAAAACTTTATCACTTGAAGCTTTACTCGAATTTAACTCTTTTTGACGGTTATACTCTCCTTCAGCGATTTTCAATTTCACTTTGGATAATAAATAATCTTGTTGTAATTGAACGTATTGCTGGTCTTCCAAACTTGCAATTATTTGCCCTTTTTTCACAACTGAACCTGGTAATAAATCCGTAGATTTTAAATAACCACCCATTGGAATACTTATCGAAATTAAATTTTGTGGGGGTACATCAATTTTACCATTTAAACTTAATATGGAGGATATTTCCTTTTCCTCCATTGAACCAATTTTAACTCCTGCATTTTCCATTTGTGCTGATGTTAAAATTACTTTCATTGATTCTTCAACTGATGCATTTGAACCTTGAACTTTTGTTTCTTTTGCTCCACATCCTATTAACAATAGAATTAATGGGAATATATATATTGTTTTCATTTTGTTTTAAATTTTTGATGTAACTGATATTTTGTGTTTGATAAACTTTGTGTTTTAGACACAGCAGTGCTGTGTCTCTACAGAACGTGATGATTAAAACCCATTTAATAAATAAATTAAATTAATGGTACTATCATTTAATCTCAAAACGGCATCTTGATAATCGCTTTTAATTGAAATACTTTGGTTCACCAACATGGCCCATTCTAAATAATTGATATCTCCGTTTAAAAATTGTTTTTGGGCTGTTTCAAAAATTGTAACACTATTTGGAATTGCAACTTCTTCTAACTCTTTTACAATTAATTTTTGTACTTCGAATTGTTTTACCGCAATATTAAATTGATTGAAGAGATTTTGATGCTCTATATCAAAATTATTTGTTGCAATTTCAGCATTAATTTTGGATGCTTTTACATTTTCTTTTTGTCCAGTAAAAAGTGGTATGCCAATTCCAATTTGAACAGAATTAAAACGAGTAGAATGATCATAGGCCACATTATCAGACCCCGTTCCATACATAGTACCCGAATTAATCGTCATCAAAAGGTTTGGATTTAAACGAGCTTGTTCTAATCTAATCGTTGATAAAGCGATTTGAATATCAGCATCCAATAATTGTAAATTTGGATGTTTTTCTAATAATGCTTTATCAATTTGTCCATCCATTTTCATTTTAACATCTAATGTAGAAGCTAGAAATGAACTTGGACTATTCAATAAATACTGAAAATGTAAGGTTTCAATTTCTAAATCTGCATTCAATTGACTCAACTGATTCCGGATTTGTATGCGCTGATTTTCAATTGTCGTCTTTTCAAGAATATTACTTTCTCCAACTTTAATTCGAAGATTTGCTCTTTCTAAATAGGATGAATAGATGCTATCGATATCAAGTAACAATTGTTTCTTTTCTTCTAAATTGACTAAAGTATAGAATACTTTTGAAACGCTTCTTTTTAATTCCGTAGATTTTAAAGCAACACTTAATTCACTTTTTTTCCACTCTTCTGTTAGAACTTTTTTATTATTTGAATATACAGTCGGGAAATCCATAGATTGACTAATTCCAACTTTATTATCGAAATAATAACTATTCAATCTTCCATAATCTGCTAAAATCATCGTTTGGGGAATCGCAGAAGAAGTATTAATTAATTGCTTTCTATATTCAGAATTTAACTTCTCATTTTTCAGAACTAAATTATTTGCAACGGCTGTATCTAAAGCTTCTTTTAAAGTAATAGGTGTTTGTGAAAAACCTGAAGAACTTATAATGAAAACGAAGATTGAAATTAAAGTTGTATTAACAATTGGTAACTTCGTAATCGCTTTTTTACTTGTAATAACATATAAAATTGGTAAAACAAACAAGGTTAAAAAAGTGGCTAATAATAACCCTCCGATAACTACAGAAGCTAAAGGACGCTGTACTTCTGCTCCAGCTCCATGACTCATAGCCATTGGTAAAAAACCTAAAGATGCCACAAAAGCAGTCATTAAAACAGGTCTCATTCTAATTTTAGTTCCCATTAAAACAATTCTTTTTAAATCACTCATTCCTTCTTCTTTCAGTTGATTAAATTCTGCTATTAGTACAATTCCATTTAAGACAGCAACACCAAATAGGGCTATAAATCCTACTCCTGCACTAATACTAAATGGTAAATCCAAGATTGATAATGCGAAAATTCCTCCAATTGCAGATAACGGAATTGCTGAAAATATAAGTAATCCTTGTTTCACTGATTTAAAAGCAAAATAAAGTAAAAAGAAAATCAGAATCAAAGCCAATGGAACAGCAAATGATAAACGTGATTTAGCTTCTTCTAAATTTTTAAATGACCCTCCATAATGAACTGTATAACTATGAGGAAAAATAATTTTTGCAGCTACTTTTTTCTGCAATTCTTGCATCAAACTTTGTACATCTCTCCCTCTAGCATTGAATCCAACAACAATTCTTCGTTTTGCATTTTCACGTTGAATTTGATTTGGTCCATCAGAAACTGTCACTTTCGCTAAATTAATTAAAGGAATTTGATTTCCACTTGGTGTCGGAATAAGTAAATTTTGAACATCAATTAAATTTTCACGATTTGCTTTTTCCATTCGAACCACTAAATCAAATCGTTTTTCTCCTTCGTATACTATTCCAGAAGATGCTCCTGAAAATGCTGCATTGACAACATTATTTATTGAATTAACTGATAATCCATATTGTGAAATAATGGCTCTTTTGTATTCAATGACAATTTGAGGCATTCCAGTTACTGATTCAACATACAAATCTTCAGCTCCATCAATTGTTTGAATGATTCCGCCTAATTTATGAGCATATTTTGCAAGTGTATCTAGATCTTCTCCAAATATTTTACACACAATGTCTTGTCTAGCTCCTGTCATTAACTCATTGAAACGCATTTGAACAGGATATTGAAAACCAAAAGTTACCCCCGGAATCACTTCTAATTCTTTTTTCATTAATTCAGCCAAATCATTGAAGTTTTCTGCAGATACCCATTCTTTTTTATCTTTCAATATGATCATTAAATCACTTGCTTCCATAGGCATTGGATCTGTTGGTATTTCACCACTTCCAGTTTTACCTACCACTTTTATGACTTCAGGAAATTTATCTAGAAGTATTTTTTCTGCTTTTAGACAAGCTTCCATTGAACCTTTTAAACTCGTACCTGTTAACACTCTTGTTTCAACGGCGAAATCTCCTTCTTCTAATGCTGGAATAAATTCACCTCCTAAAGTTGTCATGGTGAAAATTGAAATAATAAATAAAGTGATTACAGATCCAACAATCATTTTAGGATGTTTCAATGCTTTCTCAAGTGAGTTTTGATAAAAGCGTTCTAGTTTACCCATGATTCTATCTGATATCGTAGGTTTATGACTTACTTTTTTGGATAATATGATTGAACTCATCATTGGAATATAGGTCAATGAAAGTATAAATGCTCCGATCAACGCAAAGGCTACTGTTTGTGCCATTGGTTTGAACATTTTTCCTTCAATTCCTTGTAAAGTAAAGATTGGAAGATAAACCACTAAAATCACAATTTGACCAAAAACAGCACTGTTCATCATTTTTCCAGCAGTATCTTTCACTATCCCATCCATTTGATTTTGATCAAAACGCGAAATACCATTGTATTTTTTGCTGTGACTAATTTGATGCATTGTGGCTTCAACAATAATGACGGCACCATCGATAATTAATCCAAAATCCAATGCTCCTAAACTCATTAAATTTCCACTAACTCCAAAAAGGTTCATCATAATAATCGCAAACAACATTGCTAATGGAATAACACTTGCGACTAACAAACCTGCTCTAAAATTTCCAAGAAAAAGAACTAAAATGAAAATAACAATTAAGGCTCCTTCTAATAAATTTGTTTCTACCGTGTGAATTGAATTATTCACCATTTTTGTTCTGTCTAAAAAAGGTTCAATCTCTACTCCTTCCGGCAATGTTTTTTGAATTTCTTCAATCTTAACTTTAACATCTTTAATTACCTGAGAACTATTACCTCCTTTAACCATCATCACAACTGCTCCTGCAACTTCACCTTTTCCGTTGTATGTCATTCCTCCATAACGAATAGCATGACCAATTTCAACACTCGCAACATCTTTGATGAAAAGAGGTGTTCCTGCTTCAGTGATTTTAATAGAAATGTTTTCAATATCCTCTTTACTTCCTATTAATCCTTCTGTTCGAATAAATAAAACACTGGACTGTTTTTCAATATAAGCTCCTCCTGTATTTTGATTATTATTTTCTACAGCTAAAAACACATCATCGATTGTTAAACCAAAGGAATTCAGTTTATCTGGATGTATTGCAATTTCATATTGTTTTAACTTTCCACCGAAACTACTTACATCGGCTATTCCTTCAACTCGTAATAATTCTCGTCTAACAGTCCAATCTTGAATCGTTCGAAGTTCAGTTTCGTTATATTTAGCTTCGTAGCCTTTTTTAGCTTTTACAACATATTGGTAAATTTCACCTAATCCTGTTGTAATTGGTCCTAGACTTGGAATACCTACACCTTTCGGAATTTGATCTTTTACATTTTGAAGTCTTTCTTGAACCTGTTGTCTTGCCCAATAAACATCTGTTTTGTCGTTAAAAACAAGCGTAACAACTGAAAGTCCGAATCGGGAAAAACTTCTTAATTCTGTTAAACCAGGAATATTGCTATTGGCTTGTTCAACAGGAAAAGTGACCAAACGTTCTATGTCTGTTGCTCCTAATGATGGTGCTGAGGTGATAATTTGAACCTGATTATTTGTGATGTCAGGAACGGCATCTATTGGTAATTTTGTTACTTCATAACTTCCATAACCTAGAAGAAAAATAATAAACAAGCCAATAATTAATTTCTGTTTTACAGAAAATTCAATAATTTTATTTAACATGATTTTGTATTTTAATGAAACAAAAAATGAGGTTCATTTTTTTATAAAAGTGAAACTTTTCACTTCATTCATTAAACGATTTGAGGGGGTTGCCAAATAGAGGCTAAATAAGAAGATTTTAACGATAAATTAATTGCATAAAAATTTCTTTTTTCATGAATAATAGCTGGTAAATTAAATGGAACAGCTATATTAGTTGGGGGAATTGTAATTGAAGAAATAACAGAGTTAGAAGATTCTGAATCGGAATGAAAAGGTAAATTATCGTCTTTTTTAGTATCTCCATTGTCCTTCCCGTGACTTACATAGTGCATATACAGAAAGGCAGAAATTGAGATGTTTTTATTTTCTACTTGATGTTCGGAAAAATGTTCAAAAAGCATGTTTACTTTCAATAATTCTGATAATTCAGTTGCTGAAAATAAATACACAAAAAGAAATAAAAACACGACCATTTTTCTCATAGTCAACAAATTTAAAAAAACTATCCCTGAAAATCAATACTAAATATGAAAATTAACAAAAAATTCACATTTGATTTGGTTTTTATTTCAGACATTTGGGAAATACTAATTTGAAGTTTAATTAGAGTATCTTTGAATTATTATTTTACTTTAAAAACACAATTTTATGAATTCAATTACAGTTTCAGAATTAAAAGAAATGATCGATAATAACGAAGAGTTTCAATTAATAGATGTCAGAGAAGAGCACGAATATGAAAATGCTAACATCAATGGCTTATTGATTCCTATGGGTGAAATAGCTACACGTTACCAAGAAGTTTCGAAAGATAAAAAAGTAATCGTTCAATGTCGTTCAGGTGCAAGAAGTGCTAATGTAATTGGCTTTTTAGAACAAAATTTTGGGTATACCAATTTATTCAACTTAGAAGGAGGAATTATGGCATGGGCAAATGAAATTGATGATTCTTTAATAGTTTAAGGAATGTTAAAATCAACAAAGACATTTTTTAAAAAAACTAATATTATTATTCTTTTAGGAATACTTTCTTTGACGAGTATTCTTTTTATTCAAGTTGCGTGGATTAAAAAGTCAATTGCAATTCAACACACAAACATTGAAATACACGAAAAAGAAGATTCTTTAAATCTGAAACAATTTTCGGAAAATACACATATTGCTTTAAGTAATGTATTAGCTGAAATTACTAAACATAATCAACATACAACAGATTCATATGGAGCTGTTAAACAAGTTAGAACAAATTACTTCACTGTGGATATTAGCGAAGAATTAAATCCATATTATTTAGAAACTTTATTAAAAAAAGCATTGTATGAAGTGCATGTTTTTCAGGATTTTCAATACGGAATTTATGACTGTTATTCAGATTCAATAATTTTCGGACATTTAATTAAGTTTTCTTCAGAGGCTTATTCAACAGGTAAATCTGAATATTATGAAAACGATCAGGACGAAAATGCTGATACACTTGATCGGGAAATATTAAATTGGAAAAAAGACGGCCACTATTTTACAGTTTTTTTTCCTGATGTAGAACATAATATATTAGATGTTCATGCTGTAACTTATTCTCCTTGGTTTTTTGTTGTAATGATCATCATTGTTATTGTTTTTTATTTTGGATATGCAATTTCGATTATTTTAAAGCAAAAGAGATTATCGGATGTTAAAAATGACTTTATAAACAACATGACTCATGAATTAAAAACGCCTATTTCTACCATCAGTTTATCAAGTGAAATGCTGATGAAGTTAGATTTTTCAGATGATCCAGAAAGACTAAAACGTTATGCAGGTATTATTTACAAAGAAAACAAACGGCTAGAAAATCAGGTTGAAAGAGTTTTAAATGTCGCCAAATTAGATAAGCAAAAATTATTTTTACAAAAAACAGATCTGGATATTCACAATTTAATAATTGAAGCTAAGGAAACATTTGAATTCAATCAATTAGAGCATGATGGAACAATTTCGATCGATTTAAAAGCAATAAATAATGTAATTCCGGCAGATCAAGTTCACATTACAAATGTTGTTTATAATTTATTAGATAATGCGATTAAATATTGTGAAAAAATTCCAGAAATCCAAATTCGAACATTCTCTGATAAAAAAGGAATTAATATTGAAATTAAAGACAATGGAATTGGAATGAAAAAAGAGGACGTCAAAAGTATTTTTGAAAAATTCTATCGGATTCCAACAGGTAATTTACACAATGTAAAAGGTTTTGGCCTTGGGTTGTTTTATGTGAAAATGATCATTGAAGAACATGGTGGAACTGTTAAAGTGAAAAGTGAAATTGGAAGCGGAACTACTTTTTGTATTTGGTTGCCAGAAGAACAGTCTTTTTAACTTCAATTCATTACAATATACTTGTCTTCTAATAATTTATAATTTGCAAATCAATAATTATATGGGTCTAACAAATCCTAAATATTCTTCCTCAATCTTAGATCCTGTATACTCTGGGATCCACCCACTCATATCAATGAAAATACGAATCGCTTTTACAAAAGGGTCGTTTTCTCCTGCGTCAAACCAATGCTTTGTTCCAGCTGGAACAGAAATTAAATCTCCTTTTTGACATAATAAATTAAAGATTGGCTCACCCTCTAAATGAAACCAAAAAATACCTTGACCATCCACAAAAAAACGAATTTCATCTTCTGAATGGGTATGTTCTGCTAAAAATTTCGCACGAATAGCTCCGTAGTTTTCTGTCAATTTGTTAATCGAAATAACATCAGCAGTTTTGTATCCACCTTCTTTCATAAATGGAGATAAATCTTTCTCGTATGCTTTTAAAATTTCTTCAGTTGAAGCAGTGTCTTTAAAAACAACATCACATTTCCATTGAGCAAAATATACATTTCGATCATTCATGAATTGTTTAATTTCTGAAGGGTTATTTAACTGAATATTCGAATCTGGAATTGAAAGTATTGCCATTTTTTTATTTTTGTGTACAGAGGTATTTTATCGAGACTGTGTAAAAATAAACAATTATTTATTTTCTATCAAAGTATTTACCCATTCCAATGCCTTTTCTGTGGAAGAAAATATTTTGGTAGGACTTTTCGGTTTATTAAACTTAATATAAAAGTTAGCAATTATTTTTTGAGCAAAATTTGAAATAACCACTGCATCACAATAGGTGTATTTATTGCCTGAAGTATCAGCAGCCCATGATCTAACTTCTGGTTCCATTTCTGCAAAGGCTTCAAATTCATAAATATTATAGAATCTACCTGATCCATTTCGTTCTAAAAACTCATATCCTTTTGTGGTCATTTCCACCGTTATTTTTTCTCCTTTTTTTACAACAGCATGAAATATCCTATTCTCGTACAAACGAAATAATACAGGTCCAATATCGAATTCATCGATAAGAGTTAAATTTAAATATTCCTTTGTTTTTAAAATCACGTAAATGAATTAATGTAGTTAAAGGTATAAATAATTTCGATAAACAAATAAAATATTCATATTAAAATAATTATCAAGATATGTTTTTAGGTTGTTAATTGAGCCAAAAAATAGTATTTAGTCAGTTTA
The DNA here is from genome assembly GCA_947474675.1 of Flavobacteriales bacterium. Classification (GTDB taxonomy): domain Bacteria; phylum Bacteroidota; class Bacteroidia; order Flavobacteriales_D; family Crocinitomicaceae; genus CAIUKX01. Next base: position 6,936 of record CANJKA010000023.1, on the reverse strand, counting down.
TTTCAATTAATTGCTTCGGACTATTTACTATTTATTATCTTTAAACCCTATCTTTTAAAGATTGGGACTATAATTCAAAAAATATGCAAAAATATCAAAATTACGCTTTAGGTAAATGGATCGATGGTGAAGGGGTTGAGACTAATTTGTTCAATGCTTTAACGGGTGAAAAAATTGGAGAAATTTCAAGTATTGGCTTGGATTACAAAGCAATGTTGGAATACGGTCGTAAAACGGGTGGACATACACTTCGTAAAATGACTTTCCAAGAAAGAGGTCGAATGTTGAAAGCATTGGCTTTGCATTTAATGGAAAAGAAAAATAGTTATTATGCGGTAAGTGCTTTAACTGGTGCAACTAAAGTTGATTCATGGATTGATATTGAAGGTGGAATTGGGAATTTATTTGCAAATGCTTCATTGCGTCGTCAATTTCCTGATCTTCCTTATTATGTAGAAGGTACAGCTTTGCCATTATCTAAAAACGGGACATTTATTGGTCATCATATTTGTGTGCCTAAAGAAGGTGTTGCGGTTCATATCAATGCATTCAATTTTCCTATTTGGGGAATGTTAGAAAAAATTGCGGTAAATTTAATGGCGGGGGTTCCTGCAATTGTGAAACCGTCTGAATATACTTGTTTCTTGACTGAAGTAATGGTGAGAGATATCATTGATTCAAAAATATTACCGGAAGGTTCAATTCAATTAGTGTGCGGATTAGGTCGTGGAATTATCGATCATGTATCAACTCAAGATGTGGTTACATTCACTGGAAGTGCGTTTACAGGTAAAAAATTAAAAAGTCTTCCAAATATATTAGCGGAAAGTGTTCCTTTCAATTTGGAAGCTGATTCATTGAACGCAACTATTTTAGGAAAACACGCAGTACCTGGAACAGAAGAGTTTGATTTATTCATAAAAGAAGTTACCAAAGAAATTACAGTAAAAACAGGTCAAAAATGTACTGCTGTTCGAAGAATTTTGGTTCCTGAAGATTTAATTGATGAAGTTGAAAAAGGAATTGCTGCTCGTTTAGCTTCTACAAAAATTGGTGATCCAAGTGTGGAAGGTGTTAGAATGGGATCTTTAGCAACTCAAAATCAGGTGGAACGTGTTCGTGAAAATGTGGAAATTTTGATGAAATCCCAGAAAATCGTTTACGGAAACATGGATGATTTTGAAGTAGTTGGAGGTGATAAAAACAAAGGAGCTTTTTTCTCTCCAATTTTATTTAGAAATGACGATCCATTTAATAAAACGGATGTTCACGAAATTGAGGCTTTTGGTCCAGTTTCTACTATTATGCCCTACAAAACGCTGGATGATGCTGTTGAATTGGCTAAAATGGGGAAAGGTTCGTTGGTTTGTTCAATTGTGACTCCAGATAACAAAGAAGCATCTGATTTTGTGGTAGGTGCTGCATGTATGCACGGACGAATTTTAGTGTTGAATAAAGATTGCGCAAAAGAAAGTACGGGTCATGGTTCTCCAATGCCAATGTTAACGCACGGTGGACCAGGAAGAGCTGGAGGTGGTGAAGAAATGGGAGGAAAAAGAGGTGTTTTACATTACATGCAACGAACTTCCATTCAAGGTCATCCAACTACAATTACTCAAATTACACAACAGTTTCAAGTCGGGGCTGAAATGCCAGAAGCGAATCCACATGTTTTTCGTCAACATTTCGAAGAATTGGTTATTGGCGAAACGGTTTTCACACATAAACATACTGTAACAGATGCTGATATCGTGAATTTCGCGAATGTTTCTGGGGATAATTTCTATGCACACATGGATGCTACCTCATTAGAAGGAACTATTTTCGAAAGAAGAGTGGCGCATGGTTATTTCATTTTATCGAAAGCCGCTGGATTATTTGTTGATCCAAAAAAAGGTCCTGTTTTATTGAATTATGGGGTGGAAGAAGCTCGTTTTACGAAACCAGTTTATCCTGGAGCTACGATTGGAGTTCGTTTTACTGTAAAAGAAAAAATAGATCAAGAAAAACGTTCTGAAGATGATATTTCGAAAGGAATTGTCAAGTTTTTAGTAGATGTTTTTGATGAAACAGGGGAAACTGTGGCTCTTGCCACCATTTTGACTATGGTTCGGAAGATTGATCAGAATTAAATTTTAAACCATATAAGGAATGTAAGGACATATAAGTTTTTATGCTTTTTATATTTATAATTGAAAAATATTATGAAGTATATGCTATTCTTGAGAACCATATTAGTGTCAATTATTACTTTGACTATCAGTTGTATTTCTGCCCAAAAACATTCTAGAATTTTGCTAGATCATGGTTTTCTTCATGTTGGAAATGGACAAGTTGTTGAAAATGCATTGATAGGTATAAAAGATGGAAAGATCATTTTGGTTAGAAATTCTCTTGCTTATACGTATGATAAAAAAGACTGGGATACAATAATTGATTTAAAGGGTCAACAAGTTTATCCTGGTTTTATTGCTCCTAATTCAACTTTAGGTCTTACTGAAATTGATGCTGTTAATGCTTCGCTCGATTTTAATGAAGTCGGTGTTTTCAATCCTCATGTTAGAGCTCAGATTGCATTTAATGTTGAATCAAATGTTATTTCCACGGTTCGAACAAATGGTGTTTTAATTGCTCAAGCTACTCCGAGAGGGGGGACAATTACAGGAAGTTCAGCGATTATGCAATTGAATGGGTGGAATTGGGAAGATGCAACCATTTTAGCGGATGATGGAATTCATCTTCAATGGCCGGAAAGTCTTCAAAGTAATCGACGTGATCCTAGTTCGACTAAAAAAAGTGAATCGTACGAAGATGAAAAAACAGAAATTAATCAATTTTTCCAATTAGCTAAAGCGTATTCTGAAACAAATATTCACGAAAAAAATGATCTGAGATTAGAAGCTATGAAAATGTGTTTCAAAGGATCGAAACGTGTTTATATTCATGCCAATGATATCCAACAACTATTAGATGTTTTAGATTTTGTAAAAAAATTCGATCTTAAGTTTCCTGTAATTGTGGGAGGTTATGATAGTTATTTAGCAACGCAACAATTGAAAGATGCTAAAATTCCAGTTATGCTTCCTCGTGTTCATAGTTTACCCGAAAACGAAGAAGATGCAGTTGATTTACCTTTTAAACTTCCAGCCTTATTGCAAGCAGGAGGAGTTAAATTTTGTCTTCAAAACGAGGGTGATATGGAAGCAATGAATGCTCGGAATATTCCATTTTTAGCTGGTACAGCAAAAACATACGGTCTTACAGAAGAGCAAGCAATTCAATCAGTAACGCTAAGTAGCTGCGAAATAATAGGAATTTCAAAAGAATACGGAAGCATAGAAGAAGGAAAAAATGCTACTTTATTTGTTTCAACAGGAAATGCTTTAGATATGCTAACGAATAAAGTAACATTAGCAATTGTAGATGGAATTTATGTTGATTTAGTGAATTCTCAAGAAAAGTTGTTTAATAAGTATTCGGAGAAGTATGTGAAGTGAATTTAGTGATTAGTTGTTAGTTATTAGTTATTAGTTATTAGTTATTAGGATGTTAGTATTAGGCTGTGTTATTGTTCGATTTAATGTAATAGCAAACGTTCAGTATATTTGATATGACTTATAGATCACTCCGTCTTTAGATTGAGAAATAGAATAGAAAAGTAAAAAATAGAAGTATATGAAAACAATGACTTGTAAACAATTGGGAGGCGCATGTGATGTTGAATTTCACGCAAACACTTTTGAAGAAATAGCAGAAATGAGTAAAAATCATGCGATGGAGATGTTTAAAATTGGTGAGCAAGCACATATTCAAGCTATGACTGAAATGAGAGCAACGATGAAATCTCCAGAAGATATGAAGGTGTGGTTTGATTATAAGAGAAATCAGTTTAATGAAATGCCGTGATTAAAGAAATCAAGAATAGCATTAATAAGAATTACACTTCTTCTTTAAAATCATTTTATTCTTTAAGTGTAATTATCATTGGTGTTACTTTATATTTTTCACTTGCCGTTTTATGGTATTTTGAATTAACTCATAAAGGGGATGATGAAATTAATTATTCTCAATTAATTATTCCATCGATATGCTTTCTATATTTGGGAAGTCATGTTATTTCTACTGCATCATTAAAAAAAATTACTATAAAAGAAAATGAACTCGAAATTTTCAATTATCTAAAATTTAAAAAAACAAAATATACTAAAGAAGAAATCAAAGGTTATAGTATATCGGAAGATTATCGCTTAAAATCACCAAAAAAGCAAATCTTAATATACACTATATATTCAAATGTATATGAATTTACAGAAATTGATTTTAGGAATTTTCAAGAAATTGAGCTTAATTTAAATAAGTACAACTATAAAAAACTAGGATCTGAAAACTTTAAATGGCGTTTTTTAAGTCGAAGATATTATTCATTTTAAGACCGTATATAAATTTAACTGTTTTATGAAGAAAATTAAAACTTAGCTCTTAAATGTCCTTATATTCCTTATATGGTTCAATAAAATCAAACAATCCCCCCCATAAAAGGATCCGTCATAGAATCTTTCCCCGTTTCGATATGTCCTGCATATTGTTTTAAGAAATTATCATTTCCATTAATCTTAATTGTAAAATCGTACCAATGGTGATTTTCTTGCAGATTAATTGTGAAATCAATCAAACTATTTGGTGCAATAAGAATCGTTTTTAGAAATCCACTTTTGTAGGAATTATCTACAACATTGATCGTATGGTATTGATTATCCTTGTTCTCAATTTCCACAAATATATTTCCAGAGACTCTGTTTTTCAAGATTCCACCTTTTTGATTTAAGCATTTAATATGTAATAAAGGGTCATTCAAATCGCCTTTAAAACGACGAAAAAATCCATTTGGACCATTCACATATAAATCATAAATCTCATTTTCAAATTTCGATATTTCCCATTCACCTCTTAATTGATCACCAGCAACAGATGCATACGACCAAGATTTCCCAACTTGAGTTCCGTACGTTTTTGGAGTATACACTTGAAAAGGAGCTCCAACCGTTGTTTCATGAATTCCTAATTCACTTTTTGACACTACAAAATCGATAATAAAAATTTTATTTTCTACTTCTATTTGGCTGTCAACAAAGATTTGATAAGGCAAAGAGCACGATTTTTTTATTCCTTTTTCTTGATGAGGTAGAATCGAAGTTACATTTGGAAGTTGTGACTCATTCACCAAACTAATTTGATCTTCTGTTAAAACTTTTCCAACCTTTTGAAAGGGTTTCGTTTTTGCTTGTTGAATATCATTGATAACTACACCTTGCTTTAAGGCTTCTGGAATTGAAATTTTTTCACCAGAAAAAGGTCTAAATGCAGAAGTTAAATCACCGCAAATAGCTCTTCTCCAAGAACTAATATTTTTACTTCTGATTTCTTTCTTTGTTTTTTTACTTAAAAAGTTTTCTAAAAATTGAAGGGAAGATGTGTGATCAAAAACTTGAGAATTGACGAATCCTCCTTTACTCCAAGGAGAAACAATTAACATAGGGACACGAAATCCTAAACCAATTGTAGAATCTTTTTTGTTCTCATAATCTAGTTTTGTATTGATAGATGATGATACTTTTCCTTGCGAATAATCGTTGTGTTTTGGGGCAACAAACGGAGGAACATGATCAAAGTAACCATCATTTTCGTCGTAGGTTAAGACAAAAATTGTTTTTTTAAAAACTTCAGGATTCTTTGCTAAAATATCCAACGCTTCAGAAACATACCACGTTCCATATAATGGGGAAGAAGTATGATCAGAAAACTTTTGAGGAGCCACTAACCAAGAAACGGTTGGAAGAATACCTTGATCTACATCTTTTCTAAATTGATAAAATAAATCATTTTGTGGTATTTGTATTTCCTTTTTCTCCATTTCTTCATCTTTATAGGAAAAGGGGGTCATCTCAAGATAATCTTCAGGGGATTCAATATTTGTTGTAAAAGCTTTGTCGATTAAATTTTTTTCTCTTTCAGAAAGACGATTGTATTTTTTTAAAACTTGATCTGCAGTAAGGGCTGGCTTATTTGTATGATCACCATTTTTCCTAAAATATGCAGAAAGTTTTACTTGATATTTTCTCACATATTCTAAAGGATTGTCGCCGTAATTCCCTAACCAATTGTCGTTATTTTCATCTTGTAAATTGGCAGTCCATACTTCATTTTGATAGATTTTCCATGAAATGTCATTGTCTTCTAAAACTTCAGGAAATCCTTGCCAATCAACATATTGATTAGTTCGAGATTCAGCAAGATCGTTGGTGACTACAGCTTTTGATTTTCCATTTCTTTTCTTTCTATTTGTTCCAGTAAAATAGAACAATCTATTGGGTGTTGTTCCAGTTAAAGAAGAGCAAAAATTATGATCACAAACGGTAAAAGCATCGGCTAAAGCATAATAAAAAGGGATATCTTCTCGTTTATAAAAACCCATACACATATCTGTTTTGGATGGAATCCAATTATCATGTCTTCCTCCATTACTTGCTGCTAATTGATCGTCCCAATTATGCGGAAGTCCACCTTGCCAAGTTATTTTTGTGTTTTTAAGATCCATTCGAAAAGGAGCATACGTCAAACCCTTTTCATCATTCTGCAACCAAACTTTATTTTGATTCGGTAGAATTTGGGCTCTTGGATCATTGAATCCTCGAACACCTTTTAAGTTTCCAAAATAATGATCAAAAGAGCGATTTTCTTGCATTAAAAAAACGACATGTTCCGCATCATAGAATGTAGTACCTGGATCTGGTTCAATTTCAGTTATTTTACTAATCAATCCAGGGATAGAAAATGAAAGACCAATTCCTCCTGAAAAAATAGCTGCTGTTTTAAGAAATTCTCTTCTTGAATCCATTGATGCATATTATTTTGAATTCTCAAAGATAAAACTAAATA
>CANJKA010000022.1 GCA_947474675.1 Flavobacteriales bacterium | reverse complement strand
GAAAATATATTGATTTTTACAATAAAGAGAGAAGACATGATTCATTGAATCAAATCGCTCCAAATAATTTTTATTATTCCAATGTTTCTATGTCATAAAAACATCTTAGCTTTGGTAAAAACCTGTCCAGTCAATTGGGTCCATTATATTTTTCTCCAGATTAATGTGAAATCATGATATTTTCTTCTTATTTCTTTTAAGTTTCAGTCATACTAGTTTGATTGAAAATAAATTAATATTTAGAAATAATTTAAATGGGAAGAGTAAAATTAATATCAAATTTAATCAATTTTAAAACTATGAAATGTAAAATCAAGCCAGTTGTAATCATTTTGATTCTTCTAATTTCTACCATTAATCATTCATTTTCTCAAAATTTAAATAAGTATACTGTTTTAAATGCTGAATCAGTTGAAAGAATCATAACAACTAATATAAAACAAGATAAAAATGATTTTGACGGATTAATTTCAGGTTTAAATTTCAGTTTAGATTTTTCAAATTCTTTAATTACGCAAGAAGTTTTTTTTAGCCTATTAAAAAGTAACGATTTTCTAATTGACATATCATCAACGATCAATGGATTTTGTTTTTATGTTGATAAGCAAAAGCAACACAACTTTCTTGATATCCTTAAAATTGAAAGTCAAAAACAAGGTATTCTTGTTGACTTTAAAAATGAACAAATACTTAAATTAAAATAATACCACTTATGATTTCTCGATTTTTCAATCAATTTTTCAAAACAAGTCAGGTCTTTCTATTTCTGATTTTACTTTTAATTTCAAATCAAATTTTTGCAATCGGAAACGATGAACCTTGTTCAGCAACAACTATTTCGGTTGCTTCTTCCTGTTCGTACACGTCGTATACCAATGTGGGAGCCACTGCGTCAGTAGGACCAACGACAGGATCGTGTGGACATGCAGCAACAGATTTAGATGTTTGGTTTAAGTTTGTCGTACCTACAAATGGGGTTGTGATGGTGAATACTCAAGCAGGAACACTTACCGATAATGGAATGGCTTGGTATTCAGGCACTGTTTGTGGAACGCTTACACGTATTCAATGTAATGATGATGGAAGTGCTGGAAATATGGCATTACTTTCAAAATCAGGACTTACAGCAGGAGCAACTATTTGGGTTCGAATTTGGGGTAAATCAGGTGCTTCTGGAACTTTTGGAATGTGTGTTTCTTCACCAACTCTTCCTGCTCAAGGTACAAGTTTAGTAGCTAGTGATTTTTGTTCTACTGCTACAAATGTTTGTAATTTGGACGGTTATTATGGAGGAACAACTTCAACTTATACTCCTACAGATATAACAGGTTGGTCAGCTTTTCTTACAGGTTGGGCACTGAATAATGATTCATATCTTTCTTTTGTTGCTTCAGCAACTTCAATTACGTTTAATTTATGGGTTACTTCTACTAATTCAGCAAGTGGATTCAGTATTCAAATGTCTGTTTTTGGGACAGATAATTGTGGTTCAGGAACTTTTGATCAAAAATTTAATTATAATCCGAGTTCGGGAGGCGAATACGAACAAGGTCCAATTGCATTGGTTGCTAGTGGATTAGTTCCAGGTCAAACCTACTATATTATTATTATTGATGGTTACGCAGGAGCTTATTGTGATTATGTAATTGGGTTGCCATCAGGAGGAGGCGGAGCACAATTATCGCCTATTGTAACTATTGCTTCAAATGATGCCGATAATACCATTTGTTCAGGAACCAGTGTGACTTTTACAGCAACGGCTTCATTAGGAGGATTAACACCTACTTATCAATGGAAGAAAAACACTGTTAATATTTCAGGAGCCACATCTTCAACCTATACAACAACAGGTTTGGTCAATGGAGATGCAATTACTTGTTTTTTAACTTCAAGTTTAGATTGTTCTTCAGGAACTACTGCTTTAAGTTCTGGAATTACTACTACCGTAAATCCAGTTTTAATTCCAACGATTTCAATTTCTTCAAGTGATTTAGATAATGTTATTTGTGACGGAACTTCAGTTACATTTACAGCATCAACAACAAACGGCGGAACACCAACTTATGTTTGGAAGAAAAATACGGTTACAATTTCTGGTCAAACAGCTTCGACCTATACAACAACCGGATTGGTAAATGGCGATGTAATAACATGTGTTTTGACATCGAATGCAACATGTGCTTCCCCAACAGTTGTAACAAGTTCAGGAATAACAACGACCGTCAATCCAGTTTTAATTCCAACAATTTCAATTTCGTCTAGTGATTTAGATGATATTATTTGTGATGGAACATCTGTTACGTTTACAGCTTCAACAACAAATGGCGGAACACCAACTTATGTTTGGAAGAAAAATACGGTAACAATTTCTGGTCAAACAGCTTCGACTTATACAACCACTGGATTGGTAAATGGCGATGCAATAACATGTGAATTAGTTTCAAACGCAACATGTTTATCTATAAATTCAGCTTCAAGTTCTTCAATTATAACAACTGTAAATCCGATTATTAACATTATTACTTCTCAAGCAACAGTTGCTCAAACAATTTGTGAAGGAACGACATTCAACCCAATAAGTGTCAATGTTACAGGAACATCTTCTACGTATCAATGGTTTAGTAATACCGTTTCAAATACGACAACTGGAACTTCATTAACTGGTGCAACAACTTCAAGTTATACTCCGAATTCATCTTCAGTTGGGATAGCTTATTACTATTGTCAAGTAACAACAACTTGTGGGACTCAAACTAGTTTAATTTCCGGAGCACAAACCGTAAATCCAGTTACGACTCCGATTACATCTCAAGCAACAGCTGCTCAAACAATTTGTGAAGGAACGATATTTTCTCCAATAAGTGTCAATGTTACTGGAACATCTTCAACTTGTCAATGGTATAGTAATACTGGGTGGATGAATTTAGGAGATAGTGTTATGGTTTCTACTAATTTTGGGGGAACAATGATTTCGGGTGCTACTTTACCAATTTTCATTCCTAATTCCAGTGTTGTTGGCACAACTTTTTACTATTGTGTCGTGACTACTTCTTGTGGTTCTCAATCAAGTTTAGTTTCGGGGATTCATATTGTGAATCCATCAATTACACCTATTTTAGAACAATCAACCTTGGGGCAAACAATTTGTGAAGGTGGAACTTTTAATCCAATAAGTATAACGGTAATCGGAACAGAGCAAACTTACCAATGGTATAGTAATACTTCTCCTAGTAATTCAGGAGGAACTCCTATTTCAAGTGCAATCGGAACAACGTATACACCGAATTCAAGTGTGATTGGAACAGTTTATTATTATTGCATGGTGACAACGACATGTGGTAATCAAACAAGTACTATTTCTGGAGCGTTTACTGTAAATCCTCCTGTCTCAATTACTTTAATTTCTGCTTTCAATTCAGATATTCAAAAAGTTTGTTTTAATTCTGAAATAGTTGATATCCGTTATTCATTTGGGAATGGGGTCACAAACGGGATTGTTTCAGGCTTACCTATAGGATTAATTTCAAATTACTCTGCTGGAATATTAGAAATAACAGGAACTTCAAATGTAGCAGGAGAATTTACTTTTATAATTGATGCTATTGGAGGATGTACTTCACAACCTGTTGAAGGATCAATAACAATAAATCCAGAATTGTTTTTACCAGTTGTAAGTGAAAATGCTTTTAACTGTATTGAATCTGAAGGTACAGAAATGACTGCTGTTCCAACTTCTGGAGGAATAATTACTTGGTCGTTCGATAATAACTTTGATTCATTTTTAGATACAGGAATTGCTTTAATACCAAATTCAGTAAAAGGAGTTACAACTTATTATGTTTGCGAAATTTTGAATGGTTGTTCAAGTGCAGTAAACTCAGTTGATATTACTTTTCACACCTGTAAGTTAGAAGTTACCTCTGCTTTTACTCCAGATGGAGATGATGTAAATGATACTTGGGAAATTATTGATATTGACAAAGAATTTCCAAATAATACGGTTACAATTTATGATCGTTGGGGGTTAGTTGTTTTTGCATCAGCTAAAGGTTCATACGAGGACAATAATTGGGATGGGAAATTTAATGGTTCTCCATTGCCAGTTGATTCTTACATGTATATTATTGAATACAATGACGGAATAACTGAAACGACAAAAGGGACAATTACTATTATTTTAAGAAAGTAAAAAATAAATATTATGTATTTAAAAGCCCCTTATAAAATTTTTATGAGGGGCTTTTAAATTAAATAGTTTATTTTAAACTGATCACTTTTCTTTTAATTCTTTTACTAAAAGGAATCTCAATGTAGAATGTAATTAAAGTCGAAAGGATCACAATTATTGGAAAAGCGATACAAATGGAAGCAATCCAAAAATTGATTTTAAGTGTGTCAACAGTATAAGGTATTATGAAATAGTACGCAAAAAATTGATGTATTAAATAGAGTGAATAAGATATTTTCCCAAAGAAGACGGTTGTTTTATTTACAATGAACATTAACTTATTTTTGATAAATAATAAAAAGGTAATGTTGAAAAAAATCAAGGTTATCACATGTTCTTGGAAGGTCAGAAAAGATAAATTATCAGCATATTGTATATAGACAAAAACAAATTGCAAGAAGATTAAAATAAATAGATGGATATAATTCTTTGTTTGATTTTCTATTGTTTTTGAAATTTTGTAAAATGTAATTCCTCCTAAAAATAAAGGCAAATAAACAACGATAGGGATAAATTTAAAAAGAGGGTTTAAGGTAGGATTCAAATCTTTAAAAAAGTAAGCTATTGTTAGAATAACAGACAATGGAACCCCTATGTCGTTGATGTACTTTGTCTTTTTAAATAGGATGAAAATAACTATAAATAAATAAAAATTTAATTCAACGATCATTGACCAATATGAACCATCTATGTTTTTAATGTCAAAATAGTATTGAAGCATACTCATGTTCCCTATATAATCAGTGATTTTAGAATCGAAAACAGGAGTTGATTTAAAACTCGGATAAAGTAAAATTAAAATAAAAGTAAAAGTTACAATTGTCCAATAAGTTGGAAACAATCGGCCGAATCGATTAATTAAAAAATCACTACTTTTTTTTGTGTTTTCGATACTTTTATAAATAACAAAACCACTTATTAAAAAAAATAAACTGACACCCGAAACACCAAATTTCAAACCCATTTGGCATTCTGGTCGTCCCATTGAAAAATGAAAAAACATAACCATTAAGGCAGCAATTCCTCGAAGTGCATCTAATTCTAGATTACGATCAGACTTTATTTTTGGCGTTTCTTTAATCAATTTTTGCCTATTTTTTATTCGGAGTCAAAGAAAGGTATAAATTGTAGAATTTAAATTAAAAATTTCAACGTTTTTATTTCTTAATTTCATTACATCAGTTTTTTTTATAATCCTAGTCCGCCATCTATAATTATGGCTTCTGTTGAATCTGCCAAAGCCTCTACATTCTCTTCCCAACAAGGAAAAATCACTTTTTTAATTTTATCTCGAAATAGAGTATCTTCTTTTACTTTAGATGTTCACTTTTTGAAAAGGTAAACAAAGGAAGTTAAAATAATGGGATAATTGTTTTTTTTGAACCATTTAAGGGATTATAAGGAAATATAAGGACTGTGTGGAAATTTCCTGTAACCTAATTTTATATCATTTTAAAGACCTTTACCCCATGACCTAATCCAATTAATTTAAGCATCTTTGTAATTCAAAATAATGTAATTTTTGATGATAGTTAAGAAAATTTCTGAAAAAGAGAAAGTTGTTTCGATTTGGTCTGGTGGTATAACTTCACAGTTATATATTGCACCTGAAAATTCAGTTTTTGCTGAAAGGAATTTTGATTTTAGGATTAGTTCGGCTGTTATAGAGGTTGAAGAATCTGATTTTACTCCTATGCCTGGTTTTTCAAGAATATTGATGGTGTTGGACGGAGAGTTAGAGATTTCTCATGAAGGTCATTATTCGAAATTATTGAAACAATTTGAAGTGGATGAATTTTCTGGAGATTGGAAGACTTCGTCTAAAGGGATGGTGGTTGATTTTAATTTGATAATGGGGGAGGGGATTAGTGGAAGGATGAAATATATTTCATTTAAAAAAGAGGAAAATATTTTAAAAATAAATTCTCGTCGTGGCAAATTACAATTTGCCCGAACGATTGGATATTATTTAATATCCGGTAAGATTCAAATCAATTTGAATCAGCTGGAATATATTTTAGAAAAGGGAGAAATGATTTTGATTGAAAGATTAGGGGAGATTGATAAAATGGAAATAATTGGCTTTGGTGAATTGATTGAAATTTTGGTTTGGTAATTTTTTTTCATTTTTATCTTATATTATTTAGGGATAAGGCATTTCATATCCCTAAATAATGTAAGATAAAATAATAATTACATCTGTGGCATTCCGCCACCCATTCCTTGCATTTGTTTCATCATTTGAGCCATTCCTTTTGGATTTGACATCATTTTCATCATTTTCTTCGTGTCTTCGAATTGTTTCATCAATTTATTCACTTCTTGAATATTCGTTCCGCTTCCTGCTGCAATTCTAGTTTTTCTTTGGGCATTGATTAAATCTGGGTTAGATCTTTCAGCTGGCGTCATTGATTGAATAATTGCTTCTAAAGAAACAAATGCATCGTCTTTAATGTCAACATCTTTGATTGCTTTTCCCATTCCAGGAATCATTCCCATTAAATCTTTCACATTTCCCATTTTCTTCACTTGTTGCAATTGCGCCAAGAAGTCATTGAAATCGAATTGATTTTTAGATATTTTTTTCTGTAATTTTCTAGCTTCTTCTTCGTTGTAATGTTCTTGTGCTAATTCAACCAACGAAACAACATCTCCCATTCCAAGGATTCTGTCCGCCATTCGAGTTGGATAGAAAACGTCTAACGCATCCATCTTTTCACCCGTACCAACAAATTTAATTGGTTTGTTTACAATCGTTTTAATAGATAAAGCTGCACCACCTCTTGTATCACCGTCTAATTTTGTCAAGACAACTCCGTCGAAGTTTATTTTATCATCGAATGCTTTAGCTGTATTAACTGCATCTTGACCTGTCATAGAATCTACAACAAATAAAGTTTCTGAAGGATTAACTGCTGCTTTTACCGCTGCAATTTCATTCATCATTTGTTCATCAATAGCTAGACGACCAGCAGTATCGATAATTAATACGTTAAAACCTTTACTTCTCGCGTGATTTACAGCTGCTTTTGCAATACTAACTGGATCTTTATCTTCTCTATTTGAGAAAACTTCAATTCCTAATTGTTCTCCAAGTACATGTAATTGGTCAATCGCTGCAGGACGGTAAACATCACAAGCTGCTAATAAAACTGTTTTACCTTTCTTCGTTTTTAGGTAATTTCCTAATTTTCCTGTGAAGGTTGTTTTACCAGAACCTTGAAGCCCTGACATTAATATAATTGCTGGATTTCCTTTTAAGTTGATTTCAACTTCATTTCCTCCCATTAATTCTACCAATTCTTCGTGGCAGATTTTAGTCATTAATTGACCTGGAGAAACCGCAGTTAAAACATCTCTACCAAGCGCTTTGTCTTTTACAGTAGTTGTAAATTCCTTCGCTGTTTTGAAATTAACATCGGCATCTAATAAAGCTCTACGTACTTCTTTTAATGTTTCAGCAACATTAATTTCTGTAATAGAACCGTGACCTTTTAGAACTCTAAACGCCTTTTCAAACTTACTGGTAAGATTTTCAAACATAATTTTTCAATTTTAATAGTGCAAAAGTACGGATAAAGTGTGGAGAAACAAAGTGTTTTTTTATTGAAAAATCAAGCAAATTTATTATTATTATAGTTGTAATTATTAAATTTTTACATGAAAGTTATAAATATAATTATAACTTTTTGGTATTTTATATTTTTTTACACTTGTAATTAGATAATTCACTATATTTGTGTAATAATATAAATACAAATAAATGAATTCATACAAAATACCCAAAGTAGTTTATCATCGAAATACGTATGTAAATAGGGTAATTCCATTTATAGGTAAGCAATTGATAAAAGCATTTACAGGTCAACGAAGAGTTGGGAAAAGTTATCTTCTTTTTCAGGTTATGGAGCATATTCAGAAGGTAGATCCAACTGCTTTCATATTGTATATTAATAAAGAAGATTTACAAAATGACTTCATAAAAACGTATTTAGATTTAGAGAAGTATGTACTTGATAATAAATCTAAAAATGGGAAAACGTATGTTTTTATTGATGAAATTCAAGATGTTTTTGAATTTGAAAGAGCTTTGCGTTCACTCGTTTTAGACGATCAGTTGGATTTATATTGTACAGGTAGTAATTCTAATTTATTATCGGGAGAATTATCAACCGTTTTGAGTGGACGTTTTATAGAAATTACCGTTTATAGCCTTTCATTTTCTGAATTCATTCAATTTCACAAAATAGAAAACTCAGAAAAGTCGATTGATTTGTATTTGAAATATGGCGGACTTCCATACATAATACATTTACCATTAGAAGATTCAGTAGTTTTTGAATACTTGAAAAATATTTTCACAACGATAATTTATCGAGATGTTGTTGAACGTTATTCAATTCGAAACGTTCGGTTTTTAGAGCAATTGGTTTTATTTTTAGCGAGTAATACGGGAAGTTTATTTTCTTCCAAAAGTATCAGTGATTTTTTAAAATCTCAACAAATTAAGATCGCTCCAAATCAAGTTCAAACGTATTTACACCATTTGACGAGCGCTTTTTTATTGAGAGAAGTTCCTCGATATGATATTGTTGGAAAGCGAATATTTGAAATTGGTGAAAAGTATTATTTTGAAAATTTAGGAATTAGAAATGCGATGTGGGGTTATCGTTTGGAAGATAAAGCGAAAATTTTAGAAAATGTCGTTTACAATCATTTACAATTTTTAGGATATTCTACCAAAGTAGGTGTTTTAGGTTCAGAGGAAATTGATTTTGTGTGTGAGAAGAATGGTGAAATCATTTATATTCAAGTTGCTGTAACTTTAGACGAACAAAAAACAATTGATAGAGAATTTGGAAACTTATTAAAAATAAAAGATAATTATCCCAAGTATGTCATTACTCGCAATGGTTTTGAAGGTAATTCTTATAAAGGTATTCCTGCCTTGAGTTTGATTGATTTTTTGAATTGGGAATAAGAAAAATCTCAATAAATTTTTTTTTTATTATCAGATTTTCAAAATGAATGATTAATATTGCACTAACTTAAACGCTTAAATAAGCTAATTTATATGAAAAAAGTAAAATTTATGTTTGCAACTGCATTAACTGCTGTTTGCTTATCATCATGTAGTGTAACAACTTACATGGTAACAGACAATCCTGTTGGGACTAAAACAGGAGTAGCGAAAGCTAAGATTGGGAAAAAAGATGCTGATTATTCTTTGGAAGCTGCATGTAAAGCAGGTAAAATCACTAAAGTTGGAGTGGTTCAAGTTAGGTACGGAATGTTTTCTGTAACTACAACTGTAACAGGAGAATAATTAAATAAATAATGAACATTAATTAATATGTTTGTTATTTCAAAATCTTAAAAAAGAATAGTATGAAAATCAAAAATATATTATCAGTTGCGATTGCAACAGCTGTTTTATCATCATGTGCAATGACAGTTCCTTTCAAAGTTACTAATAACGAAGTAGGAACTAAAATAGGAAAGTCAACAACGATTGTTATCGCAGGAGTTATTTTCTTGAACAAGAAATTTGGAATTATTGATGCTGCTAAACAAGGCAAAATCTCTAAAATAGGTGTTGTTGATTTAAGAACTGACAACTTTCTTATTTTTACGAAACAACAATTTATTGTTTCAGGTGAATAATATTCTAATTATATAAAACATTACAGATGAAAAATTTAAAAAAATCGATATTAGGATTAGCTACAATTAGCATTTTAGCTTCTTGTTCAGTATCAGGTCCATTAATGGTTACTAATAATACAGCGAATACAAAAAAAGGAGAAGCAAGTAGAAAAATTATACTTGGAATTTCTTTTGGTCATACAGATTTAGGAGCTATTACAGCTGCTAAAAAAGGAAAACTTACAAAAATTGCTACTGTTGACATGAAAGTTAAAGGTGGTTTAATTTCAAAAACATATTCTGTAGTTGTTACTGGAGAATAAGAATTAGATAATTTTAATTTAAACGACTTCTTTTTTATAAAAGAAGTCGTTTTTTTTTTGAGTTGTTTTTTCCATCTAGTTCAGACGGGTATCTACTTTTAAATTGCAACTAAGCATGAAATTGGCGTGCGTTTTTCATGATGCCAATTGGGGCTTAGTTGGAGTTTGTTTTTGCTTTTTTTTTCTGATGGATTACAAATCCAAGCCAAATTTTGTTTCAGTTATCAGTTACGAAAACCGCAGTATAACATATGCAGCGGAGCTGGTAATCTAAAACGCATTCCTTTTTTCTCTTACTTTATTATAAAGATGCATTCCACTAAGTTCTGATTTTATCAAAGCTTCTTCCAAGCAATAACTTATTATATTATTGATGCTGTCATTCGTTGAATATAACTTTTCTCGACTTATCCAATCTAAGCTTGAATAAAATATTACACCAAAGCTATCCAATTCATACACTACATGTGCTCCATCCATTGGAGCATGATGTACATTCGAATATTTACGTAATTCATGAACTTTATTATTTAGAACTATTTTCGTTTTAAAGAACAATGAGTCTTCAAAATAGTGATATTGAATTTTATCAGACTTAATCGTATCAATCTTAGTATCTCCCATTTGAAAATATACTCTAACGTAGTAGTATTTATTTTTCAATGTAGTTTTTTCTCTACAAGAAAAGACACACAAAATAATCAATACTAACGCGATAATAATTTTATTCATATTTTATCAGTCTAAAAATTGTTCTTTATTATTAATATAGTCCATCGGTGAAAATATTGTTGGATAGTAATTTAATTTATTCTTATCTTTCAATCCTTTCCAAGACTCTTTTTGGATTTTTTTGAAATCATTATACCAAGTTGGGGTATTCTGCCACCAATAATTAACCCTATCCCAGTAATAATGTTGAAACTCATCCCTCATGTTATCATGTTGAGATTCTGGCGTAGGAACTGATCCTGTATTTTTAAGGCCAAGAATCCCTAACACAACATGCTGAGTTTCATGAAGTATAGCTCCTCCTGCACCTACACGCAACAGTTCTGGATCAAGGCTAACATCATTACTAGGATTCATTTTAATTGTAAAACGAAGATAGTAATCTTCATTTTCATTAGAAATTAATTTTTCTGGGGCAATTTTGCCCGGAAAATCAAGAGCTATAGGTGAAAAGTCTTTTCCTTTTCTTGGCTGGGCAGTCGCATCAGTATGTCCCCCTTCTCCAGCTTTACCTTTATCATCCAGATCAAAAACCACTGAAATATGTTCGTATTGACCCCCAACACCATAATCTTTAATAAATATTTTCCCTGCATCACTTTCAGCAAATTTTTGATAAGAATTATAATAAGCTTTGTCAAATCTAAGCGTTCTTCTTATAGTGTCACCGTATGGGTCTTTATTCACTATGGGATTATTCCCCATACTGACATATGGGCTTTCTGTAGCATTTGCTTTAGGGTCCAACGACAACCATCTTCCGATACGAACATCTAACTGTCTAAACTGTGTTGTGTAACTATTTCCCTCGCCTTTTATCTCATCGTCTTTTTCTGAGCCTTGGTATCCAAAGCTATAATCCAAACTCAAACACCCCATCAACCCTAAATGCCAGTTTCACTATTCCCAACAGCCAACTTACTATTCTTCCTACCAAAACTAAAGTATACAATCAAACCAATAATTAACCAAGCTGTAAAGAAAATCCAGTTCCATAACCCAAGTTCACTCATCATGTACAAACAACTGATCAAGCCCAACATTGGAATCAATGATAGATTATGAGTAATTGAGAAATACGTCAATAATAAACAGATCAAAAAGAATAAATAGGTTGGGATTTTTTGTGAAAATAAGGAAAATCCAGATTCATAAATATCGTTATCCTTGATGTTTAAAGCATGAAGTTTGGGTAAATAATTTGCTTCAACTTTGTTTGCAATTGAATCTAGGTATATTTCAACATCTTGGTCACTGTGTTTAAAAGCCGTTTCGTCGTTTGCTAAGAGATTTTCTTTTATTGTAGAAACTTCTTGTAATGAAAGCGAAGTGATTATTTCTGTTGGTTCTTTGATTTGTTTTTCGTTCTTTAAAAAAGCCATCGTTGCTTCATTGTTATAAGTAAACAATAATACGGTTGTTACTACAACCAAAACAGGCATCACATATTTAGAGTTCACATAAGGTGTTTTAAAATTTCCTCTTGGAATATCTGTTTTGTTTTGAAGGACTAAAACTCCACCACAAACAACTACGAACGCGAACAATGTACCAATACTGCACAAGTCCGTAACCATCGTTAAATTTAGAAATAGGGCAGGAACTGCAACTACAAAACCAACAACTATTGTTGCAAAAGAAGGTGTTTTGAATTTAGGGTGAATACGTGAAAATCGCATTGGTAATAAACCATCTCTACTCATACTCATCCAAATACGAGGTTGACCCATTTGGAAAACCAATAGCACACTTGCCATTGCAAATACAGCACTTACCGCTATAATTCCAGACATCCATTGCATGTTTAATTTTTCAAATACAAACGCCAAAGGATCACCAACGTTTAATTCTGAATAATTCACCATTCCTGTTAAAACCAAAGCAATAACGATGTATAAAATAGTGCAAATTATAATAGCCCACATCATTCCTCGTGGTAAATCTCTTTGTGGATTCTTACATTCTTCAGCAGTTGTTGAAATTGCATCAAATCCTATATAAGCAAAGAATACAGCTGAAATTCCTTTTAACATTCCTCCTAAACCATTTGGTGCAAAAGGGGACCAGTTTTTTGTGTCAACATAGAAAATACCAACTGAAATCACCAATAAAATAATCGCTAATTTAATAACAACCATTAAGTTACTTGCGTTTCTTGATTCTTTCATTCCTCTGTAAACCAATGCGGTAATTAAAATTATAATCATTAATGCAGGAATATCAGCTACTAAATGGAATGAACCAATTGTTGGTGCTGATTCCCAAGCTGTATGTGCTGCTTGTAAATTACTGCTTAAATTTTTAAATAGTTTACCACTGCTCATTAGATTTACCGCTTCATGATAACCATTCGAAGCTGTTAAATAATCCATTTGAATCCAATGGGGGAGATGAATATGCATCCGTTCGAGTAAGGAGGTAAAGTAATCACTCCATGAAATTGCAACGGTTATATTTCCAATGGCATACTCCATAATTAAGGCCCAGCCTATAATCCAAGCGATTAATTCTCCGAATGCGACATAAGAATAGGTATAAGCACTTCCAGAAACAGGAACCATAGAAGCGAATTCAGCATAAGCAAATGCCGCAAATCCACAGGCTAATGCTGTAAATAAAAACAAGAAAATAACTGCTGGACCACCATCAGAACTTGCTTTACCAATTGTGCTGAAAATTCCGGCACCTATAATTGCAGCTATTCCAAACGCTGCTAAATCTCTGACGCCTAAATGTTTTCCTAAAGCACCGTGAGCTCCTTCTTCATTGTCTTTTTCGACTTGCTTTAAAATATCGGTAACGTTCTTTTTTCTAAATAAGCTTTTGAAGTCCATAGTATCTTTTAAATTGTTTTTCTAAGAGTCTTGAGTATTCAAAAGTAAATAAATTTAACTTAACGTGGAAAAAAAAAGATATTTATACTTAAAATGTTAAAATAACAATGTTTTACTGGATTTATTGTCGGGTTATTTTTGAATTGTTAGATAGTTTTTTTGTTCTCTACTGTAATTTCAGAACCTTCTGCTAAAAAAACAGAAATTGGTTGAAGTTGATTTAGTATTTCAAAATCAGTTCCATAATTTAATTTAAAATCAACTTCAAGTTGAAACTCTTTCACTGTATAAATTTTCCAACGAGGATGTGTAACTTCGTATTCAAAAGTTTTATTTTCAGTAATTTTAGTATAACCCCAATAATGTTCGGTAATAAATTCAGCTTCACTTTCTTCAGGAATTTCAAGTAAACGGTTTTCGGATTTTACAATAAAAGATTGATTGGATTTATCCATTTCCCAATTGTAATTGACTTCGATTTCACTTTCATTTTCAATCCAGGTATGATTCATTGGAACTGTTTGGTAATGTTCTTTATAAAGTGTATTCGCAACAAGAGTTAATGCTGATTTAGGTACTAATTCTTTGATGAAGACAACGCCTCTTTTCCAAACTCCATTTTCTAAATGCTTCACGTAAAAACGTAAATTTACTTCTTCAAAATTAACATGAAATGGAACTTTAATGCCCATCATTTTTGTATTGAGAAACATAAATCCGACTAAACTTACGTAGCATTTCCCCTCCCATAAATCAAGTTCTGTATTTGATGGAAGGTATTTCTTTAGAATATCTGGATTAATGCTGTAATTAGCGATGGCTAATTTTCTCCATTCTGCTTTTAGAAATGTGAATTTCATGATCCATAGAATTAAATTAAACTTTGATAGGCACTTTCAATCGTAGGATATTTAAATGTATACCCCGCTTCAAGTATTCGTTCTGGAAGTACATATCTACTTTTTAAAACCAATTCTGTTTCGGTTGAAATTACAAATGCACCAATTTCAAGAATGAGTTTGCTGGCAGGTAGTCCGAATTTTATTCCAAGTGATTTTCTTAATTCTGACATGAAAATTTTATTTGTAATTGGATAAGGAGCTGTGCAATTAAAAGGGCCTTCTAAAGTTGAGTTTTCTATAATGTTTTGAATCATTCCTGTTACATCGTCTTCATGAATCCAACTGACGACTTGTTTTCCATTTCCTTGAATTCCTCCTAAACCAAATTTGGCCATTTTTCTAATTCTTGGATAAACACCTTCCTCTTTACTTAAAACCATGCTCGTTCTAAGAATTGCTTTACGCGTATTTTTAAATTCAGATGTTTCTATATTGAACGTGTTTTCCCAAATTTTGCAAACTTCGACTGAAAAACCGGTTCCAATTTCATTGTTGTTTTCTGTCATTGGCTTGTCTTCCGAACTTTTGTAGATAGTTGAAGATGCAAATTGAATCCATAATTTAGGTTCAGTTGATGCACGTTTAAAAGCTTGACTAATATCTCTCACTGAATTTACCCTTGAGTCTATTATTTCTTTTTTATTTGCTTCTGTATATCTGCAATTGACATTTTTTCCGACTAGATTTATTACCGCATCAACATCATTGAAATAGTTTGAATAATTTCCTTTTTTAATATTCGTCCAGTTAACATAACTAATGTTCTTTACTTTACGTTCAGTTCCTCTGGTTAAAACGATTAATTCATTTGTTTTATCAGCATAAACTTGAATTAAAGCTGTTCCAATTTGACCAGTTCCACCAGCCAAAATTATTTTTTTTAGATTGCTCATAATAATACCAATTAAGTTTAGAATTTAATATTAAAGAAAATAAATATAAGAATGATTATACGATAAATAACCCAAGATATGGTAGGAGTTAAGCCAAGTGCTAAAATTTTCGCTCTTCTGTTGTGTTCTAGAAGCATAAGAAATACAACGAAACCAAAGTAAGCAAGATAAAAGTTGGAGGATTGAATCGAAAATAATTTCCCACTTAAAATCCCAAAACCTAATAAAATCGAACCAACTAATGATATTGTCATCATATTTCCTAAGTAATCCATTTTAGTCTCAAATTTTATTTTCCAAAGAATCATTGCTTGAAATATAATTTGACCTCCGCAAATAAAAAACTCTCTTCCATAATTACTTTTAGGAAGATATTCACCTAAATGAAAAGAGTATTTATACATTAAATAGGAAGTCATTATCCAAGCAAAAATGATATATCTTGATCTGTTTTTTAAGTGAAAATCTGGAGTGCAAACATCATTTGTTCTTCCACTAGGCATAATAATTTTTCGATTGTATGAAATGGTTGAATAAATAATTTTAAACAACCAGTAAATAGGTTTTATTTTAAAAATATATTTAGCGAATGGAAAAATGTAGTATGTGACTTTTAGTAAGCTGTCCAAACCATAATTTACTTCTCCCGTTTTTTTATTAACCAATGCTATTTCGTTTCTTGCTCGATCTTTGTCTATCAATGTACAAGTTTGATTGTCCATTACTTGATAGGCTTCTCTGCCTTTTTTCTCGAATACACCTGTTACGACCAAGGCTTTTGTATATACTTGACAAATTGGACATTGATCATCGTATATTAGTGCGTAATTTCTTAAAGTTCTCATAGTTTCAGAATTTATTGAAAGTTTATACTAAAAAAAATCTATTTCATAAGTTTAAACAAAATAGAAAACAATTTATTCTCTTTTTCATTGATTAGAACACTTACAGATTTATCCATCTTACCAACAAAACTATCCAGTTGATTCATCATGGAAGTAAATTCCTTAATTTCTTTTGAATCCTTATCACCTTCTACGTTTTTAAGTTGTTGTAATACTTTGGTTACAGGTTCTAATTCACGTTTTTTTCGTTCAGCTATTATTCTTCTTGCGACTTCCCAAATATCTTTTTCAGCAACAAAATATTCTTTTCTATCACCGGGAATCAATTCTTTGTGAACTAATGACCAATTGATTAAATCACGTACATTCATGTTTGTGTTTCCTCTAGAGATACTCAATTGTTCCATGATATCTTCTGTACAAAGAGGAGTAGGAGAGATCAATAAAATCGCATGCACCTGAGCCATCGTTCTGTTGATGCCCCATTCGCTACCTAGTTTTCCCCAGGTTTGAATAAATTGTGCTTTTGCTTCGTTGAATTCCATGTTACAAATATATAAAAACTTTTTAAACTTTCAGGATTTATTGAAAGTTTATTTATAGTTTTTTTAATTCTTGCTAAAAAAACGACTGATATATCATCAATCGGCTTTTAATAAAGTAGTGGAGAGGAATAGATTTGTTTAGATAAACATCATTTAAGTCGTGTAATGAAAGTTTGGTTTTGCTAGGTTTAACTCTCTAACTTTTTAAGAAAATTTGTGTGATTTTTTTTAAGTGTTCAATTTTATTGATTTATTTGTGATAGATTATATTCTTGATTGGTTATTAAAATGAAGTAGAATTTTGTTTATTTCGTTAGAATAAAATTTTATATTATTATTCCAACCTTTTAGATTTGAGATTCGTTACTATCTTTGGCAAATAAAAATGTTCGTAATTCCTTAGTCTTAAAAATGAACAATTTAATTTGAATATAACTATTGAAATAACAAAACAAAAAACAATTATGAAAAAACAATTATTTATCGCGTCTCTAATTTTCTCTTCATTAGCAAATGCACAAAGTTTAACACAAGTAAATGAACCAGCAATTGGAGCTTCTGCTACAATGTATGTATGTGATTCAAATTTTTCAGATTTTAGTTCTACTACTGGAACTGGAGTAACATGGGATTTTTCAGCAATCACAGGATTCTCAGGTGTTCCGACTAAAGTATTAACTGTTGTAGCTCCACCTTTAGGATCACCTTATTCAACATCTACAAAATCTACTGTAATTCCTGGTTTTATTACTAATTATTGGAATTCTACTTCTACTGATAGAACTTCTCAAGGATTTGTTTTTTCAGAAGCAACAGTTGGAGATGTAACTGTTCAATATGGGGCCAACGAAGAAAAATTAATGGATTACCCATTTGCAGTTACTAATACTTTAACTGATACTTACTCAGGAACGTTATCGAATACAACTTTAACTCCAACTGGTCCGGCCGCTTGTACAGGTTCTATTGTTTCAACTATAGATGGTCAAGGAACATTAATATTGCCAGGTGCAATTACTATGTTGAATGTTTTACGTCACAAATCGGTTGAAACTACATTGGCTACAGTTTTTTCTATGGCTGTGACAATCACTAGAACTCAATATGATTATTATGATGTGAACAGTGGTTTACCAGTTTTTTCTCATATTACAATTGACGGAACTGCTTTAGTTTTAAATCCTCCAATTCATTTAAATTTAGTTCTTTCTTCTGTTCAACCTTCAACTTTGTTAGGAGTTAATGAGAATGTTGCTTCAGAATTTATGGTTTATCCAAACCCTACTCAAGGTAATGTTACAGTGAAAGGTACTTTTTCTGCTGATGCTTCTTTAGTAGTTTTAGATCAAGCGGGAAGAACAATTTCTACTTTAGATTCTTTAACGAATGGTTCTACAATTGATTTATCGAATGTAGAAAAAGGAATTTATTTAGTTGTTATCACAAACAACGGTGTTAAAACAACAAAATCGATTAGTGTAAACTAATAATAAAAAATATTTTACATAAACCGTTCATCTTTAAGGTGAACGGTTTTTTTTTTACTTTTTCTTACTTTTTTTTGTATTTCAAATGTTACCTTTAAACCCTAAACAGGTTATAGCAGTGTTAAAACATTTTTTTATGAAGATATTTTTACTTTTATTTATTTTTTTACCTTTTCTTAATTTCTCTCAAACAGAGTTTAAATTAACTCCCGAAGAAAGAGCTTATTTATACCATGCGGTTACTAAAAGTCCAATTTTAGATACGAACATGGGAAGGTATTTTGATTATAAAGGACCAATGGTGAAATATCCAAATAAGAAAATTAATTATGATTCAATTGAACTTTTAATTATTGCAAAGCCTCAATTATTGGTTATTCGAAATGAAGAATTGGCTAAATGCGAAAGAGGTTTATTGGGAGAAGTTTCAAATCGAATGGCATTATGGGAATTGAATAAGGTTTTGTATGCTAAGAGAGAAGGCGATTCAACACTTGCTCCTTTTTTAGATAAATACCTTCGTTTCGAAAAAGTTTTTATGACGTTCCTTCCGCCAAGTGCTTTGGTTAGAGTTGATGGTAAAAATTCTATAAACAAAAAAATAGATAATCTTTTAAACCCAAGTTTATCTTTTAATGATAAAATAGCTTTTGTAGGTTCTTATCAATTTTTGAACGAAAATGATAAATTGGTGACAATTAGAGCAATTGAAAAAGGGGTAAATGCTTATGTTCAAATGAGAGCTTTTGAAATTTATCAATTATTGGGTGGTGAAGCAAAAGTTTACGAAAATTATTTAGTCGCTGCAGGCGATGGGAATACGTCTGCTGGAATACAAGAAGAAGGTAAAAAGGATGAACAAGGGATTTGGATTTCTGATTTACCTAGAGCTGTTGGATTGTTTCCATATCAAGTTTCAGTAAATGACGAACATAATATTGAATCATTGATTTTTACTGAAACGAATTTAAAAACAATAGGAAGTAATAATTTAACAAGTATTCATTTTGATGTTTGGGCATTTAGTGAAAAAGCTCAAACGACAGTCGTTATTGAAAAAAATGGATTGTCATATCATCTTTTTGGTGCCGAAGATACTCGTTTTTTATCTCCAGATTCCACTTATACAGGAGAAAGAACTTTTCAAAGGTTAATTAATGATCTAAAAATTAACAAGATAGGTTATTTAGAAGAGATGATCCAAGGAAAACGAGGGTTTGATTTTTGGATTAAATTTAATGAAAAGAAGAAAGATGAAACCGAATTGAAAATTGAAAAATATGAAAAGCAATATTCGGATTACGGGTACACTAAAATTACGACAGATAAGAAAATGTCGAAAAAAACAAAAAAACAAAAAAAGAATTCAAACAAGAATAAACAGATTGATTGGCAGCCTACGACTGATTCAAATAAAGATAAAAGAAAAGATAAGCAGCAAGAAATTATAGATTTATATCATTTATTTGATGATTATTCTCGAAAAATTAAGGAATTAAAAGAAAAAAAGGAACAGGCAATAGACTTGATGGCTAAATACCAAAGAAGAATGGATTATTACAATCAATTAATTGGAATTCATTGGGCTAAACATACTTTTGATGGAAGAGTGTATACTTTTCAAGATTCTTCAACATTTGATATTTTAACGCAAGAGTTTCAATTTCAACCCAAAGATGATTCTGAAGATTTTGAAATTAGAATTTTATCTGTACCTGAAACGTCGTTGATCGATTTATCCGACGAAACAATGGTTCATTTTACTTTAATTGATGCTTTACCTAATTACGATGCACGTTTACGTCTAGAATTAAATGATGTTTTCTCTTCTGATAAATGGGAACTATCTAAACCTCTTTTTACGAAAGCTGATAGTGTTGCAGTTGTTCAATTGTTTGAAGGTTTATTGAATAAAAAAATTGATTTAACAATAGAAGCTAAAGGTCAAGGTATTGGTTTTTGGAATGGTTCAAGAACAGTTAAGCATAAAAAACCAGTTGAAGAATTGTCTTATAAAGGATCAAGAATGGATTCAACTTATTTACGTTTAAGAAGATCTGAACTATTTGTTATTTTAGATCGAATGGTCAAAATAGAGGTGAATTCTTATACAGATCCAGTTTCCTCTTCTATGACAGTCGATAACGCAGCGATTAAAACCATAATGACTAAATACAAGTTGTCGAAAAATGATATCTTAAGTGTTTATAGAACAGCCACTATTTTACGAAAATTTAAACAAGAAATGAATTCAATGGCAATACTTTTTCTAGACAAAGAAAAAGCAAAACTTGTAACTGATAGATTAAATAAAGAAATTGACAAAACGAAAATTAAGGTAGGAAATACTTATGTGAAGTTGGGGGATGTTAAATAGGTCATAGGGCAGAGGTCTTTATGAGTTGTTTAGGAATTAGGTCATAGGTTAAAGGGCTATATGAGTTGTGTGGAAATTAGGTTATAGGTAAATACCGCGTTTTCTTATATTTTCTTATAATCCCTTATATGGTTCAAAAAAAAAGTGTATTGAATAATTAGAACAACTTTAAATCAAAAAAAACATGAAAAAAATAATTTATGTTAGCCTTTTATTATTAATGTCTAACGCTCTTTTTTCTCAAGACAAGAGTTCAACTTTTATCGTTTATTTTGGAAAGAATAAATCTGAATTGTCTGCTAAGCAAACAGATCTTTTGAAAATATTTTTAAAGAAAATTAAATCTGAGGAGTTTACAATAAATACAATTGAAACCTATTGCGACACGGTAGGTTCAGTAGAAAGTAATATTGTTCTATCTGATAAAAGATTGTCTACAATAAATAATTTATTCGTAAAAAACGGAATAATCGTACCAAACCAATTAAGTAGAGGTGAATTAAGTCTTCCTCTTTCTGACATGTCAAGTTGTCGAAAAGCCGTAATCTATTACACCATAAAGTCTGAAAAACCAGTCGTAGAAAAGAAAGATAAATTTTCAGGTTTATTAACGACATCAAAAGGAAGTGCAAAAGTAGCCGCTATTGATTTAGATATACAATTCATTGGAGGAACAGCAACAATTCTTGATATTTCTCTAGTAGAAGTCGACAATCTATATGATTTTATGAAGGAGAA
Organism: Flavobacteriales bacterium; assembly: GCA_947474675.1. GTDB lineage: Bacteria > Bacteroidota > Bacteroidia > Flavobacteriales_D > Crocinitomicaceae > CAIUKX01. Next base: position 19,661 of record CANJKA010000022.1, on the reverse strand, counting down.
CAAGGATTTTAAAGCATTCATTAGAGGACATGTTTGTTGCAAAGTTGATCCTCTTCTATCTGAACAAAGAGCTGAAGCAGTTTATCAACTTTTAATCTACAAAGGAATTGATTCAAGTAGGTTAACTCATAAAGGATTCAGTAATACTATGCCGGTAGCTTTCCCCGAAATTACACCTGAAGATCAACAGAGAAATAGGAGGGTAGATGTTGTGTTTAGTCGAAATTAGGTCATAGGTCAAAGGTCTTTATGAGTTGTTATAAATTAGGTCTTAGGAAATTTCGCACCTTCTTATATGTCCTTATAATCTCTTAAATGGTTCAAAAAATAAATGGGCATTTGGTAATAGGCTGTTTAGGTTAGAATTAGGTTTTAAAATATTGGCAGCGAAGTAGTAACAAAGTTAATCTTAAAGTCTATTGTCTAAATATCTATTGTCTTCTAAAAAATACTCATCCGAAAAATTAACCAAATAAACACGTTCTGTCGCTCTAGTTAAAGCTGTATATAGCCATCTAAAATAATCAGAATTCATCATTTCTTCAGTAATGTAACCTTGGTCAATGAAAACACATGCCCATTGTCCACCTTGAGATTTATGACAAGTAATAGCATAAGCATACTTTACCTGTAAAGCATTGAAATATGGATTCTTCATGATTAAATCATAGCGTTTCCTCTTATTTCTTTCAAACTCATAATCTTTTTCAATGGCGAAAAAAAGTTCTTTCATTCTTTCTCTCGACAAAGCAGGACCTTCAGAATTCAAAGTCTCAGGTAAAAGAACAACTTCTAATTCAGCTAAATCTGGATAATCGACTAACTCAACCGTCGCTTTAATGAATTCAAAACCATACATTTCTTCTCTTTTGAGAATTCGGTTAACTCTCATCATTTCACCGTTGGCAATGAATCCAACAGTTGAAGCATCGTCGATCCAATAATAATTATTTTTGACAACCATTAAGCAGTCACCGTTACACAAAAGATCCTCATACCATAAAATACGAGACCTAATTTGGTTATTATAGGTGTTTGCCCATTTATTAGAACGTGTAATAACGATAGTTTCATCAGAACCAAATTCACTCATACTTGATTCTAAAACATCTTGCAATTCCCCACCTTCTAATCTGATTAAATCTCCATACTTCTCAATTTTAAAGGAAGGATATTCACCATCTAAATTATTTCTTAAGCGAGTAGCATTTTCTAAAATAGAAGACTGTTCGGTTTGTCGTAAAACCTCTTTTAACTGAAAATCAATGATCTTTAATTTCGAATAATAAAATTCAAGGTGTTGTTTGTTTAATGCCGGAGAATGTTCGCATCCAACTGGAGGTAATTGTCCCTCATCACCTAGTAATATTAATTTACATCCTTCTGCGGAATAAACGTATTCAATTAGATCGTCTAATAAATTTCTTTGATTGACTGAACCATCTTTTTGAATGGTATAATCTCCAATCATGGAAGCTTCGTCAACAATGAATAAAGTGTTTTTAAACAAGTTTGGACTTAATTGTAATTGCACACTTCCGTCAGTTGAAGGTTCTCTTCTATAGATTTGTTTGTGAATCGTAAAAGCCATTTTTGTTGACTTCAAGCTTAGAACTTTGGCTGCTCTTCCCGTTGGTGCAAGCAATCGTGTTTTGAACTTATTGTTTGAAAGGACTTTTACTAAAGTACCAAGAATGGAAGTTTTACCAGTACCTGCAAAACCTTTTAATAAAAACAATTGATTTTTTTCAGGTGAAGCAACAAAATCAACCAACATATGAATTAATCGTGCCTGATCAACCGTTGGTTCATGACCAAAAGCGACGCAATATTCGTCGTAAAATTGTTGCTTTTTCAAGATTTGTTTTTTGAATTTATAAAGATACTCTTTTCTGTGTTGGTTAGAGTTGAAAAAAATAAAAAAACCATATAAGGAATATGAGGTCATATAAGAGCTGTGTTTGCTTTTTGGCGCTGGATGTTGAGTGGTAGGATTTAGGAAGGAAATTGAATTTTATTAAGGGGGATAAATAAGGTTTTATATATGATTAGTGTGCTTTTTACCATCTAATCTTATATGTCCTTATATACCTTATATGGTTCCAAAAAAAAGGTGTATAAAAGAGTAAACGTTTGGTTCTAAATTAAACAAAATCTAACTCATCAGTCTAAGAGCGAAGCGATCTAACATCTAAAGCGCAGCGTATCTAAGATCTAATAGGTATCCAGATTTCCTCTTCTGAAGTCGGATCATCTTTTTTGTATTTAGATCCTAGCACTTCAAAATGTGGACGATTGTCTAACACATATTCAGAATTGGGAAGCCATTCTTCAAAAATAAATCGAAAGGTTTTTTCAGCTGTTGAAATATCTCCTATGTTTATGAAAACAGCATATAAACCTTCTTTCAATGTCAATTTTTCCATTTCATTTGGAACAAAATTGTAATCAGAAACTTCAATTAACGCCCATTTTTCAAACTCTTTGTTAAAAGAGAAGTTCACAAAATCAAATGATTCATCATAAATTTGAAGAGAAATAAAATCGTTAGAAACAGCATTTTCAATTTCTTTCCTTCTAGGCATAAACCGTGACCATAATTGGAAAGTTTTATTTTCAGCATACGTCATTTTTAAGGGCATCCCGATTAATTTCTTTTCAGACAAAGTTTTTATACTTGGAATCATCATTTTAAAACGTTTTTGGTAAAAATAAATAATATTCGTTAATTTAAACTCTTCATCTAAGAGCGAAGCGATCTAAAATCTAAAGCGTAGCGTATCTTTTGTCTAAATGTCTGTTGTCTTTATTATTAATTATCTTAGCTTTGTAAGAATAAAAAGAAAAAGTAAAAATGAAAACACAATTAGCAATAGAAATCTCGGAAGTAGCAGTTCATTTTGCTCAGATAGAAGATGGAATTGTTCAATCTGTGGATAAGTTTTCGTTTAAAGATAAAATTGATTACCGTTACAAGGAGCAATTGGATCAAATTTTTATAGAAAAAGGATACAAAGAGAAAGAATTTGATGAATACTCATTGTCTTGGTATTCGATTCATTCAACACTTTTGCCGAACAACGTTTTCAGTGAAACAAAGCCGGAAGAACTTTTTCGTTTGTGTTACAGTGTTGATATTCCTTCGGATCATATTGATTACAATCGAATTCCAGAATTATCAATTGTTAATGTTTTTGAAATTCCAAAATGGGTAAAATCTTTTTTTGTTATTAAATTTCCTCGTATTGTTATTCAGCATGAAGGAAGTCACATGTTACATGGTATATTTGCAGGTTCAACTTTTAAATTGAGCTCATACTTAATTATTCATGACACTTCATTTAGCTTGATTATCGCAAATACGAACGATTTACAGTTTTATTCTCAGTTTGAATTTCAGTCAATAGATGATGTTGTTTATCATTTTATTTTTACCCTTCAACAGAAAAACTTTTTCGGAAAAGATGGAGTTATTACTTTGTGTTCGGGAGTAGGTTCTTCTGAAGATCAAATGGTTGAATTAAAGTCAAAGCTAGAATCTTTTAAAGATTTAAGTACTTTTAAGATAAGAATCAATTCACAAATAATTTTAAACTACCAGACACTGTGCGTATAATAAGAGGTATTCTTCAATCAAGACGTTTTTCAATTCCTAAAAAATTTCCATCTCGACCAACAACAGATTTCGCAAAAGAAGGATTGTTCAATGTGTTAGGGAATTTATACGATTTTGAAGATTTAAAGGTGCTTGATTTATGTGCTGGAACAGGAAATATTTCTTTTGAATTTGTTTCAAGAGAAGCTGAGTATGTCACTTGTGTTGACAAAGATTTTAATTGTGTTCAATTTATTCGTAAAACAGCTGAAGAGTTTGGAATAGCTGACAAAATGGATATTATCAAAGCGGATATTATTGTATTTTTGAAGAAGACTAATTTAAAATTTGATCTTATTTTTTCTGATCCTCCTTATGATGTGAAATTTCATGATCAAATAGCTCAAATAGTTTTTGAAAGAAATTTATTAAATGAAGACGGTGTTTTAATAATAGAACATGGAAAACATACTCGTTTGGAACAGATCCCTCAATTTGATAAGTTGCGACCTTTTGGAAATGTTTATTTTAGTTTTTTCTCTAATTTGGAGCCAGTTGAATTGAAGATTGTTTGATTTTTAATTAACTTTATTCTATATAAATATAAAATTAATTTCATGAAAAAAATAGGTTTGTTTCCAGGTTCATTTGATCCTTTTACAAAAGGTCATGAAGATATTGTTTTTAAAGCACTCACTTTATTTGATGAAGTGATAATTGGTGTCGGCATAAACAGTACGAAAAAGTATTTATTTGATTTGGAAAATAGGATTAAACACATTGAATCTCATTTTATGAATCATTCAAATGTTACGGTGCAGACGTATCAGAAATTAACAGTCGATTTTTGCAAAGATATTAATGCTCAATTTATCATTAGAGGATTAAGAGATTCAAAAGATTTTGAATACGAGAAATCAATTGCTCACATGAATATTGCAATTTCAGACATCGAAACGGTTTTTCTTTTGACTGCACAAAAATATGGAGCTATAAATTCGTCTATTGTGCGTGAAATTTATAAAAATAATGGTTCTATTGAATCATTTGTAACCAATTCTTCTTTGCTCGTTTAATAGTTGGTACAATAAATGAGAAGAATGTATCGATATTTAAAAAGTTAAAAAAAATCTATTAATTATGTTGAAATTACTTCTGTTTACATTTTTTTTATCCTCTATAATTATTTCCTTCGGACAAAAAGAGGTGAAATCTAAATTGGTTGATAAGTTAGTGACTATCAAAGGAGCAGCTCCGGCATATATTGGAAAAAAGATTGAAGTGTACGAGATTCAAGATTATATTAGTAATACTGAAATATTAGTAGCATCATCTATTGTTAAACCAGATAGTACCTTTTCTTTAACTTTTTACGAAAGTAAAATTAAAAAAGCAATACTTAGATCCAATAATAATAGTTCAATCATTTATATTCAACCTGATGGAAAATATGATGTCTATCTACCTGAAAAAGACAAGTATGATCCTTATAGACCCAATGGTAATTTTGTTGAACTTTCATTTTTTGATCTTGACAGCTTAGATATTAATTATAAAATTCTAGGATTTGAAAGATGGATGGATGATTTTTTGGCTGCTTATTTTTATACAAAAAAAGTAAATGGAACAGAATTTAATATTCAATTAGATAAATTTAAAACGAATGTTGAAAAGGAGTATATGTCTGATTCAAGTTTTTATTTTAAAACTTTCGTTAAATTTAGAATGGCATCTTTAGATGAAATTCAACAAGTAGAAGAAAAAGGAACAGATCAAAAGTTTGATTTCTATATAAAAAAATATCCTGTCTGCTATGACAATGATGCATATATGGAATATGTGATGAATTTTTATGAAGATTTTATGTTGAAGCTTAGTTTTAAGAACTATAATGCTTTTTATTTAGGAATTCTTAAAAGTAGTCCTTCTCTTTTAATGAAATCGCTTGACACGGAATATTACATGGTCAATTTAAGGATTAGAGAAATGATTATGTTGAAAATGCTTTCAGATGCCTATTATACAAAAGATTTTCCGCAATCCAATATTTTAACAATTATGGACAGTGTTGCTGTCAATCCATTTTTTGAATCTAATAAAATTATTTCTATAAATCTTAAAAAAAGATTGTTAGAATTAGTACCAGGAGGAAGAGCACCTAATTTCGCATTAACGGCTGCTGATGGAACTGTTAAAACCTTAGAATCTTATCCTAAAAATCATATTTATATTAATTTTTTAGACTTATCTAGTGAAGGCAATGTAAAACAATTTCCATTATTAATTCCACTTCATCTCAAATATCAAAAAGACATTCAATTTATTACGGTATATAAAAAGAAAGATTCTTATTCGCAGGCAGATCTAAAAATATTAGCCTCAATCGCTTGGGATAAATTTGAGATAAAGGAAGATGACCCAATCTTAAAAACCTATCAAATTGTGACTTATCCAAGTTATGTTTTATTAGATGGCTTTGGATATGTTGTACAATCCCCTGCATATGGGCCAATCCCTAATGGTGAAGGAAAAACAATTGATAATGTTTTTTTTCAAATTCAAAAAATTAAAGCTGAAATTAAAACTGAACAAAAATAATAATATTATTATTTGTTGAGTTATCTTTTTTATTTTTAGGCATTTATCTATTTTTTCATGTTGTTTGAATTTATATAATCGTACTTTATTTTATCTTTTAATATCAAAAAAATACTCTAGATTTGATAAAAAGAGATACTATGGAAGAAGTTGAGAATTATATTACTACAAATCAAGATCGTTTTATTTCCGAATTAATCGAGTTCTTAAAAATTCCTTCTGTTAGTTCAAATGATCATTATTTGGAAGATAGTGTTAAAGCTGCTTTTTTTGTAAAAGAGCAACTTTTAAAGGCAGGTGCTGATATTTCTGAAGTAAGGGAAACAGCTAAAATACCTATTGTATATGCTGAAAAAATTGTAGACATAAACTTGCCAACTGTTTTAATTTATGGTCATTATGATGTCCAACCGGCAGAGCCCCTTCATTTATGGCACAATCCTCCTTTTGAACCAATTATTAAGGATAATAAAATATATGCAAGAGGAGCATGTGATGACAAAGGTCAAATGTTTATGCATATTAAAAGTTTAGAATTTTTAACTCAAACGAACCAATTTCCTTGTAATTTAAAGTTTTTATTTGAGGGAGAAGAGGAGATTGGCTCACCTTCTTTAGAAAAATATTTAGTAGATCACAAAGAAGAATTAAAAGCTGATATTGTTTTGGTTTCTGATACTGCTTTAATTAATAATGATACTCCATCATTGATATATGGTTTAAAAGGAATTATTTATTTCGATATTGAATTAACAGGAGCCAAAAAAGAGTTGCATTCTGGTATTCATGGAGGAACAGTAGAAAATCCATTACATGTCTTATGTAATATGGTTAGTAAATTACACGATGAAAATAAACAAATTACGATTCCAGGTTTTTATGCTGATATACTAGAACCAAGTGATCTTGAAAAAGAGATGATGAATCAAATACCTTTTGATTTAGAAGAATTTAAATCTTTAGTAGGAGTAAAAGAAATTACAGGAGAGGCTGGTTATTCCACTCTGGAAAGAATTTCTTTTCGACCAACACTTGATGTTAATGGGATTTGGGGTGGACATAATGGTCAAGGTGCAAAAACAGTAATTGCTTCTAAAGCATTTGCAAAAATATCGATGCGTTTGGTAAATGGTCAATCTATAGAGAAGGTAATATCCTCTTTTGAAAGTTATTTTAGGTCATTAGCACCTGAAACGATTGATGTTCAAATGAATGTTTTAGCTTCTTGTGAAAGTGCACTAACTCCAATCGATTCTGTCGCTTATAAAGCTGCAGAAAAAGCAATGTTTCATACATTTGGTAAGAAGCCTTTGCCTGTCAGAATGGGAGGAAGTATCCCCGTTATTTCTTTATTCGAAAAAGTATTAGGAATTAATTCCGTTTTAATGGGATTTGGTTTGGATTCAGATAATATTCATGGCCCAAATGAACATTATGGAATTTGGAATTTTTTTAAAGGAATCGAAACGATCCCCTTTTTTTACAAGTATTTTGTTGAATTAAGTTTGAAATAAGTGTTGGGTGTTTAATCTTAGCATGGCTTTAGGAAAGTGACCAATCAAAATAAAGTTTTTATATGTCCTTAAATGTCTTCACGTCATTATCATCTATTCTTCGAAAGTTTCATTTTCTTTTATGGTTCAAAATAAAGATAAGGAAGTTAATTACTTACTAGTAATACTTTTTCTTTAGTGTTTTGAGTATTTATTTATTAGTTTTAACGTTTAAATTAGTAAATTTATATTGTGATAAAACATTAATCCGATAAGAAGAATTACATAAAAAAATGAAGAATAGAAAAAGAAATAGATTAGCTGGTTATGATTATTCACAAGACAATTTATATTTCGTTACATCATGTGTTCAAGATATGATTTGTTCCTTTGGTGAAGTAATTGATCAAAAAATGTTATTAAATGAAAACGGATTAATTGCCCAAAAACAATGGTATTGGTTGGGCGAACAATACTCATATTTGAAATTGCATGCATTTGTTGTGATGCCAAATCATATTCATGGAATTATTGAAATTAATCGAAATCATCTATCCAAACAAAAAATAAAATCATTATCACAATTAATGGGTGCATATAAAACTACCACATCCAAACAAATCCATCTATCGGATAATTTATCATTTGCATGGAAAAGATCATTTCACGATCACATTATTCGAAATGAACAATCATTTGAAAATATTTCGAATTACATTGATAATAATCCAAAAAAATGGAATGAAGATAAATTTTGCGAAGGCTAAAATGGAGATTGATCATATTTCATCCCTACGTACGGACAGGTCGTGACCTGTCCCATCCCCACCATCCCCACCATCCCCACTCCCCCCATCCAATCATCCCCCCCCATCAATTACCATAAAATCAATCCAAATAATATCTCTTCAAACCAATCACCACCTAATTTTTTTAACTAACTTTGAAAAGCAAATAAACAACACTTACAACTATGGCAGAAAACACATTAACAGACCAAAAATTAACATCATTTTTAGCAACTTGTAAAACATCAAGTGAAAATGCAGTTACTGCTTTAAGTTCATTAGTAGAAACATTAGAGACACCGTCAACTCAAAAAGAAGGAGTAATTCTATTAAAGTTAATAGTTGACTTCCTTTCAAACCAAAATGAAGAAGAAGTAAGAAAAGAATATAATTTTCATTTTTTCGACATGGAAATTCCAAACGGTTTGAATGAAACGTTTAATTTAAAATTACTTCAATTACCAAGTACTTTTGCCCCCGAAGAATGGTCTTATACTTTTTTTGAAGGATTATCAAGATATGCTGTTTCGGAATTTAGAGACAAGCAAATGGTTGAATTAGGATGTGGAAATGGATGGATTTCATTATCAATGGCACTGAAATATAACTGTTCAAAAATTTATGGTTTAGACATCAATCCAAAAGCAATTCTGTGCTCTAAATTAAACTTATATTTAAATGCATTTGATGCACAAGGAAACCTATTGAAATTAGCTGATGGTTATACCCTTTTAGATAAAGTTGATTTTCAAGTGTCTGATTTGTTAAGCTATTTTTACGACCATAAATCCCCAGTTTTCGACGTGATTATTGGCTGTATTCCTCAAGTTTTAGCACCACAAGAATCAATAGATAATTCAAAAATAAGTTCAGAAGCAAACGATGAATTTTTGCATTCATTAAGTAATTATACAAGCGAGCAAGGATTTGTAGAAGATAAATTTGGACTAGGTTTAATCGCTCGTTCAGTTGAAGAAAGTATTGATTTATTGAAGCCAGATGGGAAATTAATTTTGAATCTAGGAGAAAGACCAAGAAGAGAAGTATTAGAAAGATTGGTTCGTAGAAGAGGAATGTTGATCAACCGTATTTGGAAACGTAAAGTGGCTCAAGCGAATGATACAGACATCGATTCGTTGGTTCGATTGGAGAAAGAAATGAATCATCATTTTGAATTTTATACTGATTTGCATTCTGAAACTCCTATTAACGCTCGAACAGCTAAGTTATATGCTGAAAAAGGAGGAGTTATTTATCATAATTTATCCGTGTATGAATGCACATTTGATTACTATACAGAAACAAAATTATTATTTGATGAATTGAAAAATGATCTATTTGCAGAAGCGAAGGTTGGATTAGATTTGGATTACGAAGATGGGGCTAAGAAAGAAGAAAAAATTCGTTTTTTAGCTGAATTGGTAAGAGATTTAAGACAAACGAATCATTTTCCGTATGAGGATAATCAGGGAGAAATTGAATTTAGAAAAGCATTAGCCACTTTCTTGAGTGCGTATCAACATGTTAATTTTACTGAAGAAAATATCTTAATTGCTCCTAACTTAGAATCGTTGGTGGAAAATATAATGGATACCTATAATCCAGATTCTGTCTTTCTTTCTGAAAACATTTTCGCCCAATTTCCAACGCTTCAAAAAAGAGATCAATCGATCTGTACTCCAACTTGTTCGAAAGAATTAAATGCGTTGATAGAAACAATTCAGCCTCAAATTGTTGTAGCTAAAATAAAAGAAGATGATGCTTTTACCTGGGAGTCGTTTCAAAAGATTATTGAAGTGTGTGAAAAATCAGGCACTCGATTATTTATAGATATTTCGGATTGCTTTGATCTTTCTAGTTCTCCTGAATCAAATGGTGTTTTTCAATATTTGACAAAAAATGAACTTCCATTGCATGTTTCCTTGGTGTGTGAATTGTCTAAAAATGAAATTTATAAGGATTTAAAAACATGTTTCTTAATATCTAATAATTCAACGTTGATGGACTATTTAAGAAATGCAGCAGAATTTTCTTATAGCAGATCACCTTATTTATCACAACTTTTCTATACGATTTTAGTCAAAGAATTGACAAGTTTTCACATGAAAGCAGGTTGGATAAATGATTTAACACATGTTTTGTCAACTGAATCAGCTACTTTTACTTCTAAATATATTTCAATCAATGAACAAGTTTTATCTTCCTTTAATCATGCTGCAATTAAAGGAAATGAATTAAATGTAAACAATGAAACAGTTCGATTTGATTACGGAGAAAATGAATTAGCATGCCCAGATGATTTAAAAATATCAATTTTAGAAAGTTTTACACGTCAAGGATTTACAGAGGAAGAATACGATCCTAAACCTCAAATTAAATCGTTTGTTTCAGATCGTTTTGGCGTTAAAAAAGCTGATAATATCTATTATGGAAATGGAGTAGCACCGTTATTTGCAGGAATTGTGAAATTAATTAAAGAGGAAAACGGAACGCTTTTATTACCGCAAGGTGCATACGGATATTTTTATGCAACAGCTCAATTTTACGGAGTTGAAATAAAGACAATTCCAACAAACAAAATGAATAATTTCATTTTAGCAAAAGAGGAATTAGAAAGTGTTTTAGCTGAAACGGAAAAACCATGGCTATTTTTGAATTTCCCTTTAATAAATCCTTCGGGAGCTTTTTGGAAAGATGAAGACATGAGGGATGTTCTTTCAGCAAATGGAATAGATAAAACACGTTTAATCGTGGATACTGTATTTTCCGGTTTAGAATTTGATGGAATTCAAAAATCTTCTGTTTTCAGTGAAGTAGAGGATCGATTAAAAATGATCATTTTAGGAGGCGTTTCTAAAGAATATTCGGCTGGTGGAATTCGTTTCGGATTTGCATTGTCTAATTTTCAGTCAGGCTTAGAAACTAAATTGATGTTTACTCCTCATTCTACTGTTAAATACACAATTAAAAAATTGTTTTCAAAATACATGAATGGCGATGACAGAATCAATTCGGCACTTACGAATCAAATTAATGTTTTAAAAGAGCGAGCTAAAATATTGAGTGCTATTTTGATGAAAAATGGGTGGGACGTAATAACTCCAAAAGGTGGCTTATTCCTTATTGCATCGCCTGTTTCGTTGATTGGAAAATCTTGTATTTGTTCATTTCAGAACGAATCAATTGAGATTAATGCATCTACTATTAGCAGAATATTTCACGATAAATTAAACCTTTTAATAAATAATGATGAGTGGACAGGAATCCCCGGATTTTGTCGATTTGTGTTAAGCGTTGAAGAAAATGTTTTTGAAAATGGAATTCAACGTTTGGAACAATTTTCAGTTTAAATTTTAGGAATAGAAGATAGATTTATCTTTTAATATCTATAAAATCTATAGATTTTATAGATTTATTGTAAAAACTTTGTGTATGTTCATTATTATCCATTACTTTGTAAACAAATACATTTTAAATTAGATAATAAATGAATTTATTAACACAGCCATGGCCTTGGTATATTTCTGGACCTTTGATCGGTTTAATGATTCCTGCTTTATTGATTATTGGAAATAAAACTTTTGGTATTTCAGCCTCTTTAAAACATATTTGTGCTGCTTGTTTACCTGCAAAAATTAAGTTTTTTGATTACGATTGGAAAGCTGAATCTTGGAATTTATTCTTTGCCCTAGGAATACTTTTAGGTGGAGTAGTAGCAGGTTTCTTTTTTCAAAACCCAAACGCTATCGAAATTTCAAGTAAAACAACAGCTGATTTAAAAGCAATGGGAGTGAATGATTTTTCTGGATATGCTCCTAAAGAACTATTTAATTTAGAATCATTGTTAACATTAAAAGGTTTTATTTTGATGGTTGTTGGAGGTTTTTGTGTAGGCTTTGGTGTTCGTTATTCAAATGGATGTACTTCTGGTCACTCAATAATGGGATTGTCTAACTTGCAATTACCTTCTTTGATTGCAACAGTTTGTTTTTTCGTTGGTGGTTTGGTGATGACTTGGTTTATTTTACCTTTAATTATGAACCTTTAAAATCTAGTAAAAATGAAAATAGTAAAATACTTATTTCTTGGTTTTGTATTTGGGGTTATCTTGATAAAAGCCGAAGTTGTTTCATGGTTTAGAATTCAAGAAATGTTTAGATTTCAATCGTTCCACATGTACGGAGTGATTTTTTCGGCTATTTTGGTTGGGATTATTTCAATTCAGATAATTAAACGGTTTAACGTAAAAACGATTAAAGGAAGTGATATTACAATTGTAAAAAAAGTGTTCAATAAAGGGACAATAATTGGAGGCTTTACTTTTGGTTTAGGTTGGGCAATGACTGGAACGTGTCCAGGTCCTATGTATGCATTATTTGGAAGTGGAATCTTAGTTTTTGGAGTTGTTTTATTAAGTGCACTTATAGGAACTTGGACCTACGGTAAATTGAAAGATAGATTGCCGCATTGATTGCAGTTTATTGAGCATGATTTCATTTATTATACCTTTCCTTTAAAACGAATATTCTTTAATCTTAATCGATAAATTGCTGTTTTTTGATTCAGAAATTTTAAATGATACATCAGAGAAATTTGGGGGACCAAACATTCCAAATTTATTATTTGAAAAGCCAAAAGGTTCATTCGGAACTCCAAAGAAATTACTACTTAATTTATCATTTAAGTCTTGATCCTGAAAAACTGCAACTGCATATTCTCCATTTTCAATAGATGAAAATTTTACCGTCATAGTTGAAGATGTAATAGGTATCGTTTTTCCGTAGCTAGATTGATTTGCTTTTGGAAAACCATTTTGCTTGAAAAGTCCAACTATTAAGTTCCCTTTTTTTGAAATGTTAATTCCTGAAACTTCAATGATTACGTCCCCTGAATTACCATTTTTAAATGAGAATAGTAAAAAGAGGCTTAGGAATATAAAAAGTGTAGATTTCATTTTTTGAACAATTTAATAATTTCATTAGCAGCCAATTTCCCACTTATTATCGCTGGAGGCATTCCTGGCCCTGGAACAGTAAGCTGTCCTGCATATACAAGGTTTTTAATTTTTTTATTATTCAATTTCGGTTTTAATATGGCTGTTTGCTTTAACGTATTTGCTAGACCATATGCATTGCCTTTATAGCTGTGATAATCTTCCTTAAAATCATTAATGCAATACGATTTTTTATAGATTACATGCTCTTTGATGGACATGTTTAATTGTTTTTCCAATCGTTCTATAATCAGTGAATAATAATATTCTCGAATTGAATTGTTGTCCTCTATTCCTGCTGCTATAGGAATTAAAACAAAAATGTTCTCGCAATTATCTGGTGCTAATTTAAGATCTGTTTTTGAAGGAGCACAAACATAAAAAAGGGGTTTTTCAGGCCATTTTGGATCAACGTAAATTTGCTCGGTATGTTTTTCAAGACTTTCATCAAAAAATAATGTATGGTGTTCAATTCCAGGGATTTTTTTATTTATTCCTAAGAAAAAAATTAAAGATGATGGTGCTAATGTTCTGGTTGACCAATATTTATCGGTGTAGTTCCTTAGTTTTGAAGGAAGTAAGGTTTCCATGTGTTTATAATCTCCCGAGGCAATTACAGCATCAAATTCAATGTTTTCATTATTTGAGACTAACCCTGATACTTCATCATTCGAAATTAAAATTTGAGAAATTTCTTGGTTTGTATGTATTTTAACGCCATGTTCGACAGCAACTTTTTCCATTGACTCTATGATACTATACATTCCATTTTCAGGATACCATGTACCCAACATTAGACCTGCATAATTCATCAAGCTATATAGAGCAGGTGTGTTTTCTGGAGCTGAACCTAAAAATAAAACAGGAAAATCCATCAAATTAGTTAAGCGTTCATCTTTGAAATATTTTCGAACAAAATTTTTGAAATTGGAAAATAAATTTAATTTGAAAACACCTTTAATAACTTCCCATTCAAAAAATTCAAAAATTGATTTGCCAGGTTTAAGTATTAAATTATTCATGCTTGAATCATATTTATACTTCGCATCTTCCATAAAATCTTTTAATCGTTGTCCAGCTCCAATTTCAATTTCTTCGAAAAGAGCAATTAAATCTTCTTCTTCTGAAGGGATATCTAATTTTTCTTGATCTTTATAAATAATAGAAAAGGAAGGATTTAATTTAGTTAAACCATAATAATCTTTTCGTTCTTTCTTGAAATCTTTAAAATAATTATCAAAAACTTCTGGCATCCAATACCAGCTTGGTCCCATTTCAAATGTAAAACCGTCTTCTGTAAATTTCCTGTTTCTTCCTCCAATTGTGGAGTTTTTCTCAAAAATTGTAACATCAAAACCTTCTTTTGCAAGATAAGTTGCAGCAGATAATCCAGAAAATCCACCTCCAATAATTGCTATTTTCTTAGTCATTTTTCACAATTTTAATAATGTCTTCGATGTTTTCAATGGAGTTTACTAAGGTTTGATTTTTTAGTTTTTCAATATCCTTTGGTAAATATCCTGCCCAATAAAAGTGAGTTTTCTGACATTTTTCATTCAACAAATTAAGAATGGAATTTAGTTTGTTTTTTCCATGTGAATAGAAAATAAATCCAAATGCGTGTTTGATATTATATTGATTAAGGAATTCAATTAAATTGCTGATTGGTACTTGTTGTCCAAAATATATTGTTCTAATATTCTGACTTTTAAAAATGAAATTGGTTAATAATAATCCTATTTCGTGCGTTTCGTTTTCTGGTAAAAAGAGAACGATTTTTTTTGCGTTTTGATTACATGTTGGCAAATTATTTATAGCACTAATTATTTTTTGTCGGATGATAGTTGAAATAAAATGTTCTTGTAGGGGAGACATTTCATCTTTACTCCACATAATACCAATTCGATTTAAAAGAGGGTAAACAATTGAAATGAATATTTTTTTTGTGTCAAAAATAGCGTCTAATTTATCAAATTCATTTAAGAATGAAAACTCATCAAAAGCTATTCCTGCTTCAATTAATTTGTTGATAGATAATTCAATTTTCGAATCTGTAATTTTAGTATTTTGATCAATTTCCTCTAATTTTTCTTGAATTTCATACTGAGAAAGCAAGGCTATTTTTGAAATTTTCACTCCGTTTTTTAATAGAACAGAAGTCGCTAAAATTTTTTTTAAATCTATATCACTGTAATAACGGATCCCTGTTTCAGTCCTAGAAGGATTTAATAAGGCATAACGTTGTTCCCAAATACGAATAGTATGAGCTTTGGTTCCTGATAAGTTTTCGAGTTCTTTTATTGAATAGGTTCTCAATTGGATGCTTTTTTTAGAGTGTGAAAATAGTGAGTCAAAAAACAAATTAATAACAACAGTAACATATTATAAATTGAATCTTCAATCGGAATAGTTCCTAGTCGAATGCCAAAGATATGATTATTGTTATACCATACTATTGGTTTTTCAGTAAAACTTCCTGTTAAGATACTATTGACAATGAAAAATGGGATCAAGCAAAAAATGTAAGTCAATAGATAATCTTTCATGAATGCTGGATCATAGTAATTAACAGCTATTATTGAAATTCCACAAAGAATAAATGCTATCGATGTATATTGTTGACTCATATTCAAGAAACCAATAGTAAGAATGATTCCTGCTAAAACATACCAACTTGTCATAGCTGTTTTAAGAGGTATTTTGTTTTGGATTTTAGTTTTTAATACATAATGAATGAAAGTACAGGAATACGGAACAGTTATAAAAAACAACCATTCTTCAATAGGCAATTTAAAAAGGTAGTATCCCAATAAATATTCTTTATTAAATCCCCAAATTTCATGTTTTGTAAAAAGTATATCCCATGGAATAAATAGAAGACCTGTCAATAGAATAGCTATCAATAATGGTTTGAAATACTGGTAAAAAGCAACTTTCTTATCGAACGAAAAGAGAAAAGTGCAAAATGTGAAAATATTAATATATAAGTATAGATTCATTTATTTTTTCGTTTCGTTTAAGGCTTTTTTATAGTAATACATAGGAACGAATAACATACCAAAGCATTCTCCTTGTTCCTTATTCATATTTTTATGATGAATTTTATGAGCATACCTGATTGCTTTAAAATATGGGTGATTCGTTTTTGTGAAACGTTTAATACGTTGATGAATAAAGATTTCATGTACAATTACATAGCAAATCCCATAAAGCAAAATACCGAAACCGATAAAAGCTGTAACAAGTTCATGATTCATTAAACCAAACATAATACAAAGCCAACTTGGAATAGCAAATATTAGAAAATAGAAGTCATTTTTTTCAAATTTATTATTATGCGGATGATGATGGTCTTTGTGTAAAAACCAACCAAAACCATGCATTACGTATTTGTGTGTAAGCCAAGCAATGAATTCCATTCCAATGAATGTAGCCACTAGTACTAATAGATAGATCATTTTTTTATTTTTTCTGTAATTTACTAATTTTATTTTATAAAAGGTTTAATGAATGTCTAAGATAGCCTTTAAAGACGAGCCCAAATTTAATTCCATTTGGAATTCTAACTCTGCCTTTTAGTATTGTTTCCGAATCCATTTTTTTGATTTTATTAAATAGACCTTTATAAAAAACATAAGCGATGTAAACTCCCAACCTTGTTTTTACAGGAAGTTTTTTAATTCCTTCAAATCCAATTTCAAAATCGTGAGCGATGTCTTTTTCAATATCTTGTTTGACGGCATTGTTGAATTTTCGTAGGTCAAGGTTTGGAAAATAGGTTCTACCTAATGTATGATAATCGTCCTTCAAATCCCTCAAGAAATTAATTTTTTGAAAAGCACTGCCTAATTTCATAGCGAATGGTTTCAAATGCTCATACGAGTTTTTGTCCCCTTTTAAAAATACGATTAAGCACATTAAACCAACGACTTCAGCACTTCCAACAATGTATTGATCGTATTTTTCTTTGTCGTATTCTTGTGGATTTAAATCCATTTCCATTGAGTTTAGAAATTGTTCTATTAAATCCAAAGGAATTTCATATTTATTCACAACAAACTGAAATGCATGTAATATTGGGTTTGTACTTATTTTTGTTTCAATTGCTTCATACGTGTCCAATTTTAATTTGCCTAACATTTCTGTTTGATGATACCCGTGAAAGGAATCAACTATTTCATCAGCTAATCTTACAAATCCATATATTCCATAAATAGAATCCCTGATTTCCGAGTCTAGAAGTTTGATACCCATGGAAAAAGAAGTACTATACTTTTGAGTAGTTAACTTTGCAATATTAAGTGAAAGTTCGTCGTAAGTTTTTTTCATCTATCTAATATTTAATTTTCTTCTTTGCAATGCTCTTATTTTATTATAGTTTGATTTTTTTAATGATCTTTTTAGAATGTTTATTACAAACATAAATCATTTTGTTTAACTTTTACTTTTTTTTGTTAAACAAAATAAATTATTTTCGTTTTGTTGAGTAATTGTGACTATAAGATGTTATTTTGTTAAACAAAAACTTGTTTTTTTTAAAACTATCGAGATCCTTTTGAAGAATAATTGTAAAAAAATGACTTGTAATATTAAATTTGTACAAAATCAAGGTCATTTTTAACTGATAAAATGAAAGTATCTTTTTTATGAATTTTTTTTAAAAAAATGATAATATCGAATAATTATTGATTTTAAATCGGTAAAATATAAATAGGGGAGAAATGAAAACAAGAATTGGAATTATCGGAACAGGTGGAGTGGGAGGTTTCTTCGGTGGACTTTTAGCTGATTATTATTTTCAATCAGATGAGGTGGAAATTATTTTTATCGTAAAGAGTCAGACTGAAAAGATTATTAAAAAAAATGGATTAAAATTAACAACACCTGAATTCGAAAAGGTAATCTTTCCAACTCTTGTTTCAAGTAATCCTGACGAAATAGGGGCATTAGATTATGTCATTTGTACCACCAAAAGTTATCATCTAGAAGAAAGTCTATTGCCTTTAAAAATTTGTATTACTCCTGACACCATAATTATCCCTGTTCTAAACGGAGTTGATTCTAAAGATAAAATTGAAAAATGGTTTCCAGAAAATGAAGTGCTTTTTGGGTGTGTTTATCTCGTGTCAAGACAAATTGAACCTGGTGTTATTCTGAAATCAGGAAACATGCATTCATTTCATTTTGGTTCATCAACTGCTCCAATTGAGAAATTGACCAAATTAGAATCCATTTTTAAAAAGGCTAAAATTGAATGTTATTATGCTTCGAAAATTCAAACTACTATATGGCAGAAGTATCTATTTATTTCATCAATCGCTAGTTTAACGTGTTATTTAGACAAATCGATTGGAGAAATTTTCGAAAGTAAAGAATGGACTAAAATGCTGACAGATTTATTGAACGAAGTACATTCAGTAGCAATTGCCAACCAAATTGAAGTAGCTGAAAATAGTGTAGAAATTACACTTCAACAAATGAAAACCTTACCGTATGAATCAACTTCTTCTATGCACAGTGATTTTCAAAAAGGAAATCTTACTGAATATAAATCGCTCACAGAATATGTTACTTTACTTGGTCAAAAATTAAAGGTTAAAACACCTACTTTTGATTTAATTTTAAGTAATTTTAAAACAAGAATTTAACCTTAAAAATTGTAATTTGAGAAAGCCATCTAAAAAAGTTGTTTTAATTTTAATAGGAGTATTAGGGATTTGGATTATTATGAGTTTTTTAGGATTGATCCCCAATTTCTTAGGACTGGAAATGTTTTGTCCTGAAGAAAGAGATTTAAAACCTGTTATCTACCTTTATCCTACTCAAAAAACTGATGTAAAAATTCAATTAGATTATCAAGGGAAAATAATAGCTGATTTTCCAACCTATAATTCCGCAACAAAAGGTTGGGATGTAATTGATTTTTCCAGATGGTCATTTAATCAATAAAGCAGATAACAAAGAATACAGTTATATTTTTTGGGAAGGTACGCCAACAAATAAAATAAATTGGGATCTATCGAAAGGGTTTGTTGTAAAAGGGTCTGAAGTCAGAGAGTTTCTTCAAAAAACGCTTTCTAAAATGGGTTTAACCCCAAAAGAATACAACGAATTTATTGTTTTTTGGTATCCGTTGATGAAAGATAATCCGTACAACTTAATTCATTTTTCAGGAGAACAATATTTACGTTCAG
>CANJKA010000021.1 GCA_947474675.1 Flavobacteriales bacterium | reverse complement strand
ATTAGACATTAGACATTAGACATTAGACATTAGACATTAGACATTAGACATTAGACATTAGACATTAGACATTAGACATTAGACATTAGACATTAGACATTAGACATTAGACATTAGACATTAGACATTAGACATTAGACAAAATTAAAAAATTGGTTTATTCTAATTCAAATTAAATATGATACTTTATAAAAATAATATGAAAAAAGAAGAAAAATTACCTACGGAACATTCAATTAGTACTACACCGTTTCCAAATTCTAAGAAAGTATTTGTGAAAGGAGAAATTCATAACATTCAAGTAGCCATGAGAGAAATTTCTTTGGGAGATACTGAACGAAATGGAAAACCAACTGAAAAAAATGCTCCAGTTGTAGTTTATGATACGAGTGGTCCATATACTGATATAAATGCGGTTATTGACATTAAACAAGGATTACCAAAGTTACGTGAACAATGGATTTTAGATCGTGGTGATGTTGAACAATTAGATGAAATTTCTTCTGAATACGGTCAAAAAAGATTAAATGATGCTTCTTTAGATCATTTACGTTTTGAACATTTGAAAAAACCTTTAAGAGCTAAAAAAGGTCAAAATGTTAGTCAAATGTACTACGCGAAAAAAGGAATTATCACAGCTGAAATGGAATACATAGCTATTCGTGAAAATCAGATGATCGATAAAATGAATTCAGTTGGACATCAACACCCAGGAAATAGTTTCAATGCAAATATCCCTACTTCTTATATTACTCCAGAATTTGTTAGAGATGAAGTAGCCATGGGAAGAGCTATTATTCCAAATAACATCAATCACCCTGAAAGTGAACCGATGATTATTGGTAGAAATTTCTTAGTAAAAATTAATGCTAACATTGGTAATTCAGCAGTTTCTTCAAGCATCGAAGAAGAAGTTGAAAAAGCAGTTTGGGCATGTCGTTGGGGAGCAGATAATATCATGGATTTGTCAACAGGAAAAAATATTCATGAAACACGTGAATGGATTTTACGTAATTCTCCAGTTCCGATTGGTACTGTTCCAATTTATCAAGCACTAGAAAAAGTACATGGAAAAGCGGAAAACTTAACATGGGAAATTTTCAGAGATACATTGATTGAACAAGCTGAACAAGGAGTAGATTACTTCACAATTCATGCTGGAGTTTTATTACGTTACGTTCCAATGACTGCTAAACGTGTAACTGGAATTGTATCTCGTGGAGGTTCAATTATGGCGAAATGGTGTTTAGCACATCACAAAGAAAATTTCTTGTACACTCACTTCGAAGAGATTTGTGAAATCATGAAAGCGTATGATGTTGCTTTTTCTTTAGGAGATGGTCTTCGTCCAGGTTGTATTGCAGATGCAAATGACGCTGCACAATTTGGAGAATTAGAAACATTAGGAGAATTAACAAAAATTGCTTGGAAACATGACGTTCAAACAATGATTGAAGGACCAGGACATGTTCCTATGCATTTGATCAAAGCAAACATGGACAAACAATTACAAGAATGTAACGAAGCTCCTTTTTATACATTAGGGCCTCTTACAACTGATATTGCTCCAGGATACGATCACATTACTTCAGGAATTGGAGCAGCAATGATTGGATGGTTTGGATGTGCCATGTTATGTTACGTTACACCAAAAGAACACCTTGGATTACCGAATAAAAAAGACGTAAAAGACGGAGTTATTACTTATAAAATTGCAGCACACGCAGCAGATTTAGCGAAAGGATTTCCAGGAGCACAAGTTAGAGACAATGCGTTAAGTAAGGCACGTTTTGAATTCCGTTGGAACGATCAATTCAATTTAGCGTTGGACCCTGATACTGCAAGAGAATTTCACGATGAAACGTTACCAGCTGAAGGAGCTAAAATTGCTCATTTCTGTTCAATGTGCGGTCCAAATTTCTGTTCAATGAAAATCACTGAAGAAGTGAGAGAATATGCGGAAAAAAATGGTGTCGTAACTGATGAAGCATTTGAAGAAGGAATGAAAGAAAAAGCAAGTGAGTTTTTAAATTCTGGTTCTGAAATTTATTCTTAATTAATATATTATGGAATTAATCGTTATTTCAAGTCCAACTGCTTTGAAAAAAGAGGCAAGCCTCATCAATGAATTATTTGATGCAGGATTGACTATTTTTCATTTGCGTAAACCCAATTCAACAGGACTTGAAATAGCGAATATTCTGAAAGATATTAAACCAGCATATTTCTCTCGAATTTCGTTGCATCAACATCATCAATTGTCAGGAAATTATCCAATAAAACGACTTCATTTTACAGAAATTGAACGATTAAAAACGACAGCTTTAAAGTTGGAAGAATTAAAATCAAAAGGGTATATTCTATCAACTTCTATTCATTCACAAATTGATTTCCAGAATTTAAATGCTCATTTCGATTATTCATTTGTTGGGCCTCTTTTCGACAGTATTTCAAAAAGTGAATATAAAGCAAGTGTCGAAAAGTTTGTTGAAGTCAAAGATAAAACAACCTTACGTTTTGCATTAGGAGGAATTTGTAAAGAAAATCTTCAAGACGTCTTTGATTTGAATTTTGATGGTGCAGCTATTTTAGGTGCAATTTGGAGTGATCCATTAAAAGCAATAGAGAAATTCAACGAATTAAAGGAAATTCAAGAAAAGATTAATCAATACGATTTAAAAAATGCTTAGTAAAATTCAATATATCTCTCAAGGTTCAACAATTCAGCAACAGATTGATAATATAACTTCCGTTTTAGAAGGGGGTTGCAAATGGATTCAATTGAGATTCAAAAATGCAACTTCAGAAGAATTTCTAGAAACTGCCAAAAAGGTGAAAATACTTTGTAAAAAACACGACGCCATTTTCATCATCAATGACAACGTTGAATTAGTGAAAGAAATAGATGCGGATGGAGTTCATTTAGGATTAACAGACTCTACTATCAAGGAAGCACGAAACATTATTGGCTTTGATAAAATTATTGGTGGAACAGCAAATACTTTAGACGATGTGCTTCGGAGAATTAGTGAAAAATGTGATTATATCGGTTTAGGTCCATACAGATTCACAAGGACAAAAGAAAAATTAAGTCCCATTTTAGGATTAGATGGATTTCAAGAAATCATGAATCACATCCATTTATCAGGAAACCACATTCCCCTTTATGCAATTGGAGGAATTGAAATAGACGACATACCAGAAATAGTAAATACTGGTATTTATGGCGTTGCCTTATCAGGCATACTAACCAATAAAAAAAACACAAAAGAAATAATTACACAACTTAATCATATTACATATGCAAACGCTTAAAATAGCAGGACAAGAATTTGCTTCACGCTTATTTTTAGGAACAGGAAAATTTGGATCTTCTCAACAAATGGAAGAAGCAATTTTAGCATCAGGATCAGAATTAGTAACTGTGGCTTTAAAAAGAGTCGACTTAGAAACTGATACAGATTCAATTTTATCTCACTTACAACATCCACACATTCATCTTTTACCAAATACTTCGGGAGCAAGAAATGCAAAAGAAGCTGTATTTGCTGCACAATTAGCAAGAGAAGCATTGGAAACAAATTGGTTGAAATTAGAAATACATCCAGATCCTCGTTATCTAATGCCAGATGCTATTGAAACATTACGAGCAACTGAAGAACTAGCAAAACTAGGATTTATCGTACTTCCTTATATTCATGCTGATCCCGTTTTGTGTAAACGTTTGGAAGATGCAGGAACAGCAGCAGTTATGCCTTTAGGTTCTCCAATTGGAAGTAACAAAGGTTTGAGAACAATCGATTTTTTAGAAATAATTATTGAGCAAAGCAAAGTTCCAGTCATTATAGATGCAGGAATTGGTGCACCATCAGACGCAGCAAAAGCAATGGAAATTGGAGCAGATGCAGTTCTTGTAAATACAGCGATAGCAGTTGCTGGAAATCCAGTTGAAATGGCATTTGCATTTCGATTAGCAGTTCAAGCAGGAAGAATGGCGTATGAAGCCAAATTAGGAAACCGATTTAACCAAGCTATTGCTTCAAGTCCTTTAACCGCATTTTTAGGAGAATAAGAAAAAGAAAATATGACATTCAAAACAATATTCGAAGCACAAAATTGGGACGAAACTAAAGCTTCCATCTACGCTAAAACAGCAAAAGATGTTGAAAATGCACTTTCATCCAAAAAGAAAACATTAGAAGATTTTAAAGCAATGATTTCTCCAGCTGCTGTTCCCTATTTAGAACAAATGGCACAATTGAGTAGTGAATTGACAAAAAAAAGGTTTGGAAAGACAATTCAAATGTACGCTCCAATGTATTTAAGTAATGAATGTAATAACATTTGTACATATTGTGGTTTCAGCTTCGATAATAAAGTATTGAGAAAAACACTTACTGACAAAGAAATTCTTCAAGAGGTAGAAGCAATCAAAGAACATCAATTCAACCATATTCTTTTGGTTACAGGAGAAGCGAATAGAACAGTGCATGTTGATTATTTTAAGAATGCAGTCGAATTAATGAAACCACATTTTGCAAATATTTCAATTGAAGTTCAACCCTTAGAAACGGAGGAATATAAAGTAATGCACGATGCAGGAGTTTATTCTGTTTTGATTTACCAAGAAACGTATCACGAAGAAGTGTATAAAGAATACCATCCAAAAGGAAAGAAATCGAATTTTCAATACCGTTTAGAAACACCAGAACGAGTTGGAGATGCCGAAATTCATAAAATTGGATTGGGTGTATTATTAGGATTAGAAGATTGGCGAACAGAATCGTTTTTTTGTGCAATGCATTTAGAATTTCTTCAAAATAAATATTGGCAAACAAAATTCTCTATCTCTTTTCCAAGATTAAGACCAGCAGAAGGAAGTATCGAACCCAATGTGATTGTTTCAGATAAAGAGTTAGCACAATTAATTTTTGCTTATAGGATATTCAATGAAAATGTTGAACTTTCACTTTCAACTCGTGAATCAGAAACTTTCAGAAATAATATTCTTACTTTGGGTATAACAAGTATGAGTGCTGGTTCAAAAACAAACCCTGGTGGTTATGCAGTAGCTCCTGAATCTCTAGAACAATTTGAAATTAGTGATGAAAGAAGTGCCAAAGAAATTGCAGATTTAATTAGAAATTCTGGATACGAACCAGTTTGGAAAGATTGGGACAATGCATTAGTTTACAACGAATGAGTATTTTATCAAAAGAAGAAAATATCCAATATAGCCGCCAAATTCGATTAGAAGAAGTTGGCGTTAAGGGGCAAGAAAAGTTAAAACAAGCAAAAGTTCTTGTTATTGGTGCAGGCGGATTAGGCTGTCCAATACTTCAATATTTATCTGCGGCAGGAATTGGAACTTTAGGAATTCTAGATTTTGACAAAGTAGAAATCCATAATTTACATAGGCAAATACTTTATAATTTTGAAGATATCGGAAAACAAAAAGCGATTGTTGCTTCTGAAAAATTAAAGAAACAAAATCCATTTACTCAATTAATTGTTTTTGACACGCGTATTAACAAATCAAACATCGAAGAAATCATTTCTCAATTTGAGTATGTTGTTGATGGTTCTGATAATTTCCCTACTCGCTATTTAATAAATGACACATGCGTTAAATTAAATAAACCTTTAATTTACGGAAGCATTTTTGGTTTTGAAGGTCAAGTTGCTGTTTTCAATCATGAAGGAAGTAAAAATCTGCGAGATTTATTTCCAGAACCTCCGAATCCAAAAGATATTCCTGGCTGTGATGAAAATGGTGTTTTAGCCACCTTACCAGCTATTATTGGATCAATGATGGCACATGAAACATTGAATACTATTCTTGGAATTTCTCTGCATAGGAACAAATTATTCATCTTCAATACAAAGATATTTTCACTAAACGCGTTAAGTTTTTAAAAATCTTTATCTGTTCAAATACTATATTAACCATATTTAAATCTTAAATGGTTTTAATCGATAGATATTACCCACTTGTCTAATATATCACATTTTATTTATTTTTAGTTGCAATTCATTAGAAAATTATTTCTATCTTGGAATTGCTAAAACTAAAACTTATGAAATATTTTACAAAAAAGCACTTCCTTATTTTGTGGCTAGTATCCTTGTCACATATTCTATCATCACAAACCACTACAACACCACAAACCAATTCTTTAGATTGGGTTCAAATGATGCAAGATCCATCAGCCAATTTCTATGATGTTCAAAATGCTTTCTATGCCTATTGGAATGGAAGAGCAATCGAAAAAGGAAAAGGGTACAAACAATTTAAAAGATGGGAAGCCTATATGGAACCGCGGGTTTATCCTTCTGGTGACATGAAACTACCTACTCAAACATTTCAAAACTTTTTAGAATGGGAAGAAACTCATCCTGAATCACCAACAACAAGAGCTGCAGGAGCAGTTTGGGCGCCAATGGGACCTTTCGGAGTATCTACAGGTGGCGGAGCTGGAAGATTGAATTTCCTTCGTTTTGACCCTACAAATAGTAATACAATGTATGTAGGTGCACCTGATGGAGGCCTCTGGAAATCAACAAACTCAGGAGCTTCATGGTCTACTAATACAGATCAGTTAACAGTTATTGGTTGTTCAGATATTGCAATTGACCCTACAAACACTCAAATAATGTATTTAGCAACTGGAGACGGAGATGCTGGAGATAGTTATAGTACAGGTATTTTAAAATCAATTGATGGAGGATTAACATGGAGTCCAACAGGCTTAACATGGACTGCAAGTCAAGGAAATTTAATCTCAAAAATATTAATCAATCCTTCTACACCAACAACACTATTAGCTGCTACAAGTTTAGGAATATATAGAACAACTAATTCGGGAACAACTTGGACATTGGTTCAATCAACAAATCGTTTTTATGATATTGAATTTAAACCGAGTGATCCAAATACAGTGTATGCTTCTGGAACGGTTATTTATAAATCAACGAATAATGGAGTAAACTGGACACAAGTTACATCTGGAGTTCCAAGCACAGGAGTTGAAAGAATGTCTTTAGCAGTAAGTGTTGCAAATTCAGCATTCGTGTATATTTTAGCAGGACAATCATCAGATCAAGGACTATTAGGAATCTATAAATCTACAGATAGTGGAACAACCTTTACATTAACAAAAGGACCAACTGCACCTAATTTACTAGGATGGAATTCAAATGGTGGAGATGCTGGTGGTCAGGCTTTTTATGATTTAGCAATTGCTGTCTCTCCTACAGATGCAAACCTTGTATTAGTTGGAGGAGTAAATATTTGGAAGTCAACAAATGGAGGAACAAGTTGGACATTAAACGCACAGTGGACAGGATCTGGTGCTCCTTATGTACATTCAGATCACCATGATATTGTATTTTTACCTGGAAGCGGAACAACTTATTTTTCTGCGTGTGACGGAGGACTTTTTAAAACTGTAAATAATGGAACAGCCTGGACTGATATAAGTTCAAACCTAACCATTGCTCAACAATATAGACTAAGTCAATCTGCAACCACTGAAGGATTAATCATTGCAGGACATCAAGATAATGGAATCAATAAATTATCAGCAACTGCTTGGAGTCAAATTAAAGGAGGAGATGGAATGGATTGTTTTATTGACAGAACAAATAACTCAATCATGTATGGAGCCTATGTTTATGGAGATTATGCTCGTTCAACAAATGGAGGAAGTACTTGGAGTACAATAAACACAGGAATTCCAAATGGACAAGGCAGTGCAGATTGGTTAAGCGTTTGGCATCAAGATCCAACAACTACAACAACTTTGTATGCTGGTGGAAGAGCAGCTTTATACAAAACAACAAATTCTGGTACTTCATGGTCAGCTGTTGGGACACCTTCAGGAACTGGTAACATAATAGAATTCGCAATTGCACCAAGCAACAATCAAATCATTTATTCAGTAAAATCAAATGCAATAAGTAAATCTATCAATGGAGGTACTGCATGGACAAATATAACTGGTTCAATTCCAACTTCAAACTATTTTACAAATATTGCAGTTCACAATACAAACCCTAATATTGTTTGGATAACTATTTCTGGATTTAATTCTTCAAATAAAGTTTTCAAAACAATTGATGGAGGAACTACATGGACTAATATATCTACAGGTCTACCAAATATACCTTGTAATGCAATAGTTTTTCAAAACGGAGCAACAAATGACCCAATATATATAGGAACAGATATTGGAGTTTATTATAGAGATAATTTAGCTGGAAGTTGGGTAACTTTTTACGATGGTTTACCAAAAGTTTCAGTTAGAGATTTAGAAATTTTTTATCCGACAAATAAAATCAGAGTTGCAACTTTTGGGAGAGGAGTTTGGGAAAATTCACTGTTATCAATAGGTTCATTTGCACCTTCAGCAGAATTTACTGGACCAACAAGTCTTTGTGTAAGTTCAACAGCAACTTTTACTGATGCTTCAGCATTTGCACCTACATCTTGGAGTTGGTCGGTAACGCCAGGAACAGCAGGTGTAGATTGGAGTTTTGTAGCGAGTACAACATCTGCTTCTCAAAATCCTCATATTCAATTTAATGTTATTGGAAATTATACTGTTACCTTAATAGCAACAAATGCTCAAGGTTCAAACACAATGACAAAATCAAATTATCTAACAATCATTGGTGGAACAGCTCAATCATTACCTATAAATGAAGGATTTACAGCTACTTTATTCCCTACAGCTAATTGGTCAATCATTAATACAAATGCATCGGTTACATGGGCAAGATCAGCAACTGTTGGATTTGCTCCAACTGCGGGAAACTCAATGGTATTCAATAATTACAATACAGATGATTCAGGTAATAGCGATGAAATGAGATTGCCAAAAGCTTCTTTCTCAAATTTAACATCTTCTCAATTAGTATTTGATGTTGCATATGCACCTTATGATGCAACAAATTTTGATGGATTAGAAGTTTTTGTCTCTACAGATTGTGGGGCAACATTTACAACAGTATATTCAAAAAGTAACACCGCCCTTGCTACAGCTCCTGCAGTAACAGCAACCTTTATTCCTACTGCAGCACAATGGAGAACTGAAACTGTAAATTTGACTACCTATGTTGGTCAAGCTAATGTTATTGTTGGTTTTAGAAACATTGCAGGATACGGAAATCTACTTTATGTAGACAATATTAATTTAACAGGAGTTGCCTCTGTAGGAGGTCCAATTGCAGGGTATACAGCAAGTGCAACTACAGTTTGTGTTGGAAGTGCTATTACTTTTACTAATACTTCAACAAATACTCCTACTTCAAATGCTTGGACTTTTGCAGGAGGTACACCTCCAACATCAACTATAACAAATCCAATTGTTACCTACAATACACCTGGAACATATGCAGTATCTTTATTAGCGACAAACGGAGCAGGTTCAAATACGTCAACACAAACAAACTATATAACTGTTGTAGCAATGCCAATTACACCTTCGATTTCTACAAGCGGCTCGACGGCAATTTGTCAAGGTAGCTCTGTTGTTTTAACCTCATCATCTGCAACAGGTAATACATGGTCAAATGGAGCTACAACACAATCTATCACAGTTACTATTGCTGGAGCTTATACTGTTACCGTTTCTAATGGAACATGTTCAAGTACTTCCTCTACAACAAATGTAACTTTGAACTCATTACCAACAACACCAACTATTTCAGCTGGAGGTCCAATTACATTTTGTATAGGAGGAAACGTTGTATTAACTTCATCCTCTCCTACTGGAAATACTTGGTCAACTGGAGCAACAACACAATCAATCACAGTTACAACTTCTGGAACTTATACAACAACCTATTCGAACGGGACGTGTGCTTCTACTTCTACATCAACAGTTGTTTCTGTAAATTCTAACCCTTCAACACCAACTGTTTCAGCAAATGGGTTAACTACTTTTTGTCAAGGAGGATCTGTGGTTTTAACTTCATCTTCAACATCGGGAAATACTTGGTCTAATAATGCAACCACACAATCTATAATAGTCACAACAGCTGGGAATTATAGTGTTACAGTTGGAAGTGTTGGTTGTTCAGCTATTTCATCAACAACAGCAGTGGTTGTAAATGCTTTATCTCCAACACCAACCATTACAGCAAGTGGACCGATTACTTTTTGTCAAGGTGGTTCTGTTACTTTAACATCTTCTTCAACAAGTGGAAATGTTTGGTCAAACGGAGCTACAACCCAATCAATTATTATAACAAATTCAGGAGTTAGTACAGTATCTGCCTCATCTAGTTCTTGTCCTTCAACTTCGAGTCCTATAACAATTACTACAAATCAATTACCAGTAATTACCATGAATACTTTCTCAACAGAATGTGTAAATTGGTCACCAGTTACACTTAGTGGTCAACTACCAATTGGAGGAACATATTCAGGAACAGGAGTAACATCAAATACATTTGCACCGAATATTGCTGGAATAGGTTCACATCTAATAACTTATACTTATACGGATGCAAATAGTTGTACGAACACTGGAACAACCTCTATATTAGTGGATGCTTGTGCAGGAATAGATGAAGTTTCTACACCAATCTTTGAAGTTTATCCAAATCCAAATGAAGGCGAAATTCACGTTAAAACCAACAATCAATTAATTGATTTAATTAATATTATTAATGAAACAGGACAAATTGTAAAAATAATTCATCCAAAAAACGATGGAGATGTTGAAATATTTTCAATTGCAGATTTATCTAATGGAATATATAGACTTGTGATTTATTCAAATAACAGTCAGAAAATAATCAAAACAACATTAATTAGATAATTAAAAATCAAAACAATAATAAGGATGTCTGTGATTATAGACATCCTTTTTTTTATTTATAAAAAGGCCTATTCAATTAAAATCATAAAATTTAGGCACACAAATTGAGTAAAGGAAAAAGTCAAAAATTGTTAACTAATCAAAGAGTTATTGAAGATTAAATTAAATTTTCTATTTTTACCCTATTAAATAAAGAAACTATGAAAAAAACATTTTTTAAAACCGTGACATTTACATTCTTAATTGTGAGTCTATGTTTTACTTCTTTCGGCCAAAAAAATTCTAAAGGAGAAAAATTATTACCTGGAATGTATGCACAATTCAATACTACCAAAGGAATTATCATTTGTCAATTAGAGTTTGAAAAAACACCAATGACAGTTGCTAACTTTGTAGGATTAGCTGAAGGTAAATTTACAGCTCTTGGAAATAATTATACTGTACCTTTTTACAATGGATTAAAATTTCACAGAGTTATTGCAAACTTTATGATTCAAGGAGGTGATCCCCAAGGTAATGGTTCAGGTGGACCAAAACATAAATTTTACGATGAAATAAATCCAGAATTAAAACACACAGGACCTGGAATTTTGTCAATGGCCAATTCAGGTCCTGCAACAAATGGAAGTCAATTTTTCATTACTCATGTTGCAACGCCTCATTTAGATGGAAAACACACCGTATTTGGACACGTAGTTGATGGAATGAATATCGTTAACTTAATTGTGCAAGATGATATAATGACAACTGTTACAATTTTAAGAATTGGAAAAGAAGCGAAAGATTTTAATGCTACTTTAGCATTTGAAACAGCCTACAATAAAATAAAAGTAGAAGCAGATAAATTAGCAGAAATTACAAAAGCAGAAGAAGCTAAAAAAATGGCAGTCTTTTCTAAAGTTGCTGCTATGTCTGAAACTGAATACAACGCTTTTATGTACGCAGAAATTCTTAAAAATTATCCAAATGCATTACAAAGTCCTTCAGGATTAGTTTATATTATTGAAAACCCTGGAACTGGACCAAAAGCAGTTGAAGGTAATAATGTTTCAATGCATTACAAAGGAACTTTAAGAGCTGACGGAAGTAAATTTGACTCATCTTATGACAGAAACGAACCAATGGCTTTCATCTATAAAACTAACAGAATGATTCCAGGATTTGAGGAAGGAATAGGCTTAATTGGGTTAGGTGGAAAAGCAAAATTAATAATCCCTTATTATCAAGCATATGGACCAAAAGGACAAGGTCCAATTCCTCCTTATTCTGATTTAGTATTTGATATTGAAATGATGAATATATCAGTTGCAGTAGATGTAAAAGCTGAAGGAATTAAATTTTTAGAAGAAAATAAATTGAAACCAGGAGTTATTACAACTCCAAGTGGTTTACAGTATTCTGTAATGACTAAAGGAACTGGAAAAGAACATCCTAATCCTGCTTCAAAAGTAACCGTTCATTACCATGGCACTCTAATAGACGGAAAAGTATTTGACAGTTCAGTTGAAAAAGGAAACCCACTTACTTTTGGACTAAATCAAGTAATTAAAGGTTGGACTGAAGGACTTCAATTAATGACTGTTGGCTCTAAATATAAATTCTTTATTCCTTCAGAAATAGCATACGGACCAAACGCTCAAGGAGCAATTCCAGCAAACTCAGTTTTAATTTTTGAAGTTGAATTGATAGCAATTATTGATGGAACAAAAAAATAAATTTTCATAAAAAAAGCGGAAAGTAATGTACTTTCCGCTTTTTTTTATGAATTAAAATTTAGGATTATATATTGATTTTCTTTGAAAAAACAATTCCTTTATCATCATGAAAAATCAATAAATACAAACCTTTTTCTGTATTTGAAAATAAAATAGTCATTGAGTCATACGATTCAGAAACAACCAATCCTAACATATTTACAAGTTGAATTTTAGATATTCCAGATTGATTATAAATTGAAATAGTCGATTCAGAAAACACTAAAGAAAAATCATTTTCTAATTCATTCATAGAATTCGTTGATGGAGCCGTTATCGTAACAGAATAATCTTCTGTTTCACCCCAGTCATAACTTGTATTCCCAGTATAATAACAAGGCAAGACAGGTAAATCGGTACCAGAAAAAGTATAAACATCATCTTCATAAACACGCACTCTCATTCTTGTATTCCCTGTTACTGAACCTGTAGGAACAGTAAATGGATAGACAACACTTGTGCCTGTTAATGGATCATCATCACCTGGCCATAATGTTTCTCCTACCTTTTCTCCAGAATCATCAAAATCATTATCTTGATTAAAATCTATCCAAGCAGCGATACCATGAATCGTTGTTCCATCATCGTGATTAATAGTTAAAGTTTGGCTTGAACCTTTTAACAAAGAAGTTGAAGTTAAATTATTATAAAAAACATAATGAGGAGTAACATATTGAGTGCTACCTGAATTATTATCCAAGGTGTTCAATTGAACTCTCGTAATAGCATGGGGAACATCTATAAAACCGCCCGCAAATGAACCATCACAATAAGGTGTAGAAACTGTTATTTGACTAAATAATTGGCCCGAACAAAGAGCAGAAAGTAATAGTAATTTTGTTTTCATAATTATATATAGTAATTTATTTATATTTCGAAAACGGCATTAATAATTAAAGGTTGCTTTAAAAAAATAACACATATTACTTATAAATTGGAATCCTAAAACATGAATAATACTAAAATAATTTATTTTCTTTAGTAAACAAAACTACACTTATAAAATTGCTGTAAATCGATTTGAAACTCCTACTTTTGTCTAATAAATATAGAAACAAAATGTTAGAAGATTTCATTAAAGAATTACAGTGGAGAGGAATGATTCAGGATATTATGCCTGGAACAGAAGAATTATTAGCCAAAGAAATGACAACTGGCTATGTAGGATTTGATCCAACATCTGATTCTTTACACGTTGGTAATTTACTGCCAATCATGCTTTTGAAACATTTACAATTAGCTGGACATCGTCCGATTGCTTTAGTAGGTGGAGCAACAGGAATGGTTGGAGATCCATCAGGAAAATCTGCTGAACGTAATTTATTAAACGAAGAAACATTGAATTTCAATATTCAAGGTCAAGTGAAACAATTAAAGCATTTCCTTGATTTTGAAAACGGTGAAAACGCAGCAATCTTGGTAAATAACTATGATTGGATGAAAAACATGTCATTTATTGATTTCATTCGCGATGTTGGTAAACACATTACTATCAATTACATGATGGCAAAAGATTCAGTAAAAAAGAGAATCGATACAGGTTTATCTTTCACTGAATTCTCTTACCAATTATTACAAGGAAACGATTTCGTTCATTTATACAATACGTATAATTGTAAACTTCAGTTCGGAGGTTCTGATCAATGGGGAAATATTACAACTGGAACAGAATTAGTTAGAAGAATTTCAGGTGGAGAAGCATTTGCTTTTACATGTCCCCTTTTGACAAAATCTGACGGAGGTAAATTTGGAAAAACTGAATCAGGAACTGTTTGGTTAGATCCTGAAAAAACTTCTCCGTATGCATTTTACCAGTTTTGGTTAAATGTAAGTGATGAAGATGCTAAAAAGTTGATCCGTTTTTATACTTTATTTTCAAAAGAAGAAGTCGAAAAACTTGAAACAGAACATAATGAAGCACCTCATTCGCGTATTTTACAAAAAACAATTGCAGAAGATGTAACGACAAGAGTTCACGGTTCAGATGCTTTAAAAACAGCAATCACAGCATCTAATATTTTATTTGGTAAATCTACATCTGATGATTTAAGATCACTTTCTGAAAAAGATTTTTTAGCTGTTTTTGAAGGAGTTCCTCAAGCTTCTGTGTCTAAAAATGATGTCTTAAATGGTTTATCAATAGTTGATGCATTGGCGAGTAAGACAAACTTTTTGAATTCAAACGGAGAAGCAAGACGTGAATTATCAGGTAATGCTATTTCAGTAAATAAAGAAAAAGTAACAGAAGAATATTCAATATCTGTTCAAGATTTAATCAATGACAAATATGTATTGATTGGAAAAGGGAAGAAAACGAATTATATATTGATTGCGGAGTAAAATTATTTAAACACAGAGTA
Organism: Flavobacteriales bacterium; assembly: GCA_947474675.1. Classification (GTDB taxonomy): domain Bacteria; phylum Bacteroidota; class Bacteroidia; order Flavobacteriales_D; family Crocinitomicaceae; genus CAIUKX01. The sequence goes on along the minus strand of CANJKA010000021.1, from coordinate 26,356 downwards.
TCTCAGAGTTTTTATTGTTGAGTATCACAGAGTTTTTTTTTCTAGTACACTAAAAAACTTTGAAGGAAAGAAAACGAATAATATATTGATTTCGGAGTAAAATTATTTAAATACAGAATGTCTCAGAGTTTTTTTTATCGAGCACAAAAATAAACTCTGTGCTACTCATTTCAAAACTTTGTGCGACTCTGTGGTTAAATAATTAATAAAGCACCTCCCACAAAAACAAACCATGAGCAGGAACAGAAATTGCAGCTGCCCCCCTATCCTTTTCCTCTAACACAGTTAATATAGATTCTGGAGATATCTTACCACTACCAATCTCAAGTAAAGTTCCTACAGTTGCCCTTACCATATTTCTTAAAAAACGATCAGCAGTAATTTCAAAGTAATAATTAAATTCATCTACTTGAACCCAATGTGCTTTTGTTACCGTGCAAATATTGGTTTTTACATCTGTATTTACTTTTGAAAACGATGTAAAATCTTTTGTGCCCATTAAAAATTCTCCTGCTTTGTTCATTGCATTAAAATCTAATTCTTGAGGATATGTCCAACTTAAACCTTGTTTAAATGGATTTTTCTTAGAATTCATGAAATAACGATAGGTTCTTGAAGTAGCTTTAAATCGAGCATGCATATCGTCAGGTACAACTTTCACAGAATGGATAACAATGCTATCAGGTAGAATTCGGTTCAATTTAAAAATAAGATGTTCAATATCTTTTACTCCCTCTAAATCAACATGAAGAATATAATGATTTGCATGAACTCCTGCATCCGTTCTACCACATCCAACAACAGAGATTGGAACATTTGAATTCAACTTTGTAAAAGCATTTTCTATTTCTTCCTGAACAGAAATTTGCTTAGGTTGACGTTGCCATCCAAAAAAAGTGGAGCCATTATACGAAAGTTCTACGAAATATCTTTGCATTTTGTAAAAGTAACATTTAATGACTTCAAGACAAAAGACTTCACGATAAAAGACACGAATTTAAATCTAAAAAGAAAGAATTTTGTTGATAAAATTTAACAATTGTTTGCAACCTACAATCCATAATCATCAAAAAACAAATCAATTAGAGGTATCTTTGACCTCCGAAAACAAAGAAAAATGAATTTCAAAACAAAAATAAAAGCAATTAAAAAGTCTAAATGGCTTGTTATTTGTGCTTTATTTTTCATAAATTCATTTTCATCTATTTCACAATTAACAGCTGTTAGAGACAAAGCTGACTATCCATTTTTACTCAACTTACCTTCTGACAGCATCTTAAAATCTAAACCTCCAATCTTAATTTTCTTACACGGTAGAAGTTTATCGGGAAACAATTTAGAGATTGTAAAACGATACGGAATCATTAATGAAATAATTCGTGGTAGAGAAATTCCAGCTATTGTAATTGCCCCACAAGTCAAGATGGGTAAAGCTTGGGAACCAGATAAAATTCTAGATGTGTTACAATACATTCAGTCGATGTACGACACAGATTCAAGTAGAATATACGTTGCAGGAATGAGTTTAGGTGGATACGGAACACTTGATTTTGCAGGTAAATATCCTGAAATCGTAACAGCTGCTGTTGCACTTTGTGGAGGAGGAACTGAAAAATATGCGTCCAATTTGGCCAAGATCCCTTTATGGATTGAACATGGTGTGAATGACAAAGCTGTTCCTGTTTCCGAGTCTGATAAAATAGTGGAGGCAATTCAAAATGTTTACGATGAAAATTTATTATATATCAGAAATCCAACCGCTACTCATGGAAGTTTAGAGAGAATTTTTCATACCGATTTATTTTATGAATGGTTGTTTATGAATTCTAAAATAATTGAAGGAGAAGATAATCAATTTGAAGAATTTTGTGGAACTTTTTCTACTCTAGAAGATCTTTAGAACTGTTTAAACTATCTTTCTTTCAGTCGGACAAAAAAGCAGTAGTCTGGAATATCAAATTCTTGAATCCCATAACCTTCAGTTGAAGGAAACGACGAATACAATTTCATTGTTTTATTCACCAGATCAATGCTGTGTAAAACACCACAATGCCCCCAAGAATTTGGATACCAAAACTGAACAAAATCTCCAGGTAAAGCATCTTTATGATCATCAATAGCAATGCCTTTATTACTTTTAGTTAAAGCGTAATAAACACCTTTCGGCTGAGGAGCCCCATTTTCAATTAGTTGATAAACATCCTCTGTTACAATTATTCGAATATTATTTTTATCCATCGAATCAAGTACACATAAATGTTCTAAAATTCCAATAACTAATTCTGTACAAACTGCAGTGTCATAAGTTGGAGAAATAGAAGGTCCGTATTTTTCCATAGTATTTATTACCTCTTGGTTTCTTGAAATTGAATCGTTCTGAGAAAATAAAGAAAATGTAAAAAATAAAAATGTAAAAAAGAGAATATTCAATCGCGAAAAGAGTAAATCCATGAATAAAAATTTATAAACAATTATAACTCAAATAAATCAAAAAGTTACGATATAAAAAGCAACTTTATAGAAATTATTTTCGTATTATTAAAGTAACTATTAAAACTATAACTAATGAGAAGTACTATTTCTATTCACAGACCTACTTTCTTTTTAAGTATTTTGTTTTATAGTTTTTTCAGTACGATTACTTTTAGTCAAACTTTTGACTGGTTAATAACTGGTGGTGGGCCATTATCTGACAAGGCGACATCAATTGCTGTCGATGCACAAGGAAATACTTTTATCACCGGATACTTTAATGAAGAAGGTACTTTTGGTCCATTTTACATGCCTCTTATTGACTTGCATAGTAAAGAAGTATTTGTTGCTAAAATAGATCCTAATGGTAATTATTTATGGGTAAAAAGAGGTTCCAATCATTACGATGATCGTGGTTTAGGATTGTGTTTAGATCCTTCAGGAAATGTTTATGTCACTGGAACTTGCTGGGGTGGTCTAATATTTGGCGGATTAAACGTTTATAATTCTACTAGTTATACGGATCAAATCTATGTCCTTAAATTAGATACAGATGGTAACGAAATCTGGTTAAAAAATGCAGGAGTAGATGAAGGAGGATATCCTTACAACGATGATCATGGATTTGATTTGGTTTCCGATAGTGATGGTGATATTCTAGTGACAGGATTTATTTCGAACAATGATCCAACTGATCATTATGCAAACTTCGATGCAATCGCAATCCCAGTTCAAGCTATGGATTCTCTGGCTTTTGTGGCTAAACTTTCAAATTCAGGTGTTTGGCAATGGGTTAAAACAAATGGTGGCGTTGATGGTTATAGAGACAATAGAATTACTGTTGATGATGAAAAAAATATTTATGTTGTAGGTGGCTTTCAAGGCTCAAAAACATTTGAAACAACTACTTTAACTAGTTATGGACTTTCAGATATTTACATTACCAAATACGCAACTGATGGCACGTTTATATATGCAAAAAATGCAGGTAGCCCTTTGGATGACAGAGCAAATGACATTGCATTTGACCATGAGAACCATCTTTATATAACAGGTGAATTTAAAGGAGCTGCAATATTTGGAAACGATACGATTAACAATAATGGAAGCGATGAAGATAGAGACATTTTTGTATGTCGTATCTCAAAAAATGGAGATTGGGATTGGGTAAAAAAAGCAGGATCAAATAGTGGAGGAGATCGAGGAAATGGAATTGTCGTTAATCAAACTGGAAATATATTTGTAACAGGTCAATTTAAAGAAAATGCAAAATTTGGAAGCACACTTGAACTGAATGGAAGTTCTGATAGCATTCAGGTTTTCATTGCCGCCATGGATTCCTTAGGGAAATGGAAATGGGTTTTGCAAGGGGGAGAAACTGACGACAGCAGAGGGAACGGTATAACGTGTGATGAAAATTGCAATGTGTTTGTAGATGGATATTACAATAATACAATTCTATTTGATAATCAGTCTATCACTTCAACAGGAAAAAAAGACATGTTTATTCTAAAAATAAAAGATGCTTGTTTTGTGTATGATCCTCCTATAATAGATCCTGAAACAGTAATCATAGATGACTTTTCTCCTTCTAATATATTTTCACCAAACGGAGATGGTTTAAATGATCAGTTATCATTCTTTAAAACATATAAAGCAATTGGTAAAATAGTCATTCTAAATAGATGGGGAAATATCGTTTACGAATCAAGCGATTTATCTAAATCATGGGATGGGAAAGATCAAAACAATAATACGGTAGATGATGGAGTTTATTATTACAATCTAGAATATACCTCGACAAATGGTGAACTTAAAAAGTTCACAGGATTTGTAACTGTTATTAAATAATCAATTAAATATTAATCTTTAAAAAAACACTGGAAAAACATATTCAGTCATATCTACTTCATACATATCGATACTCGATTTTTGTCCAACAATTTCAAAGCCAGACATCACTGCTTTTTGTAATTCAGGATAGTATTTAAAATGAGTATCATTGTTTACAGAATTCACTGTAATCCCTAGGTTTTTAGGAGCTGACCAATTATTTCCTAAGTTTTCAGAAACAAAAACATCTAAACCACCCATCCCCAAATGGCCATCAGAACTAAAAAATAGATATTTTCCATCAGGAGTAATATAAGGAGTAGTCTCGTTTCCAACGGTGTTAACACTATCACTTATCGCAACCGCCTCACCCCAAGTTTTTCCATTTTTATGAACAACATAGATGTCAGTCATCTTTTTAGTTCCATTACGATCAGAAACAAAATACATCGTGTTTCCGTCAGCTGTCATTGTTGGAGAACCTTCAAAATAACCAGTATTAATCGTTTGATTAACAATACTCTTTGGAGTTGACCATTTCCCTTTATTCGTAAAAACTATCTCAAATATATCAGATCCTTTAGTTCTTTTTTTATGATCAGTCGCTTCTGTGTTTACAGTCATTAAAGCACTTAACCCATCAGCTGACAAATGTGAAAACGAATCAAAACCATCTGTATTTATTCTATCAACTTCATTGGTAATACTATCCCATTTTTCAGAAGCTTCATTCCAAACGGCTCTATAAATATCTTCAAAATATTCTTGATCATCAGGATTCATCCTTGAACCTTTCGTATTGTTTCTTCTAGAAGTAAAATAAATAATTTTCCCATCATGACTCAAAATAGGAGCGTACTCATTAAAACCTGTATTGATATCACCATCCATGTGAGTTTTTTTAGACTTCTGACCTGAAGAAATAAGATTTTTAGCAAAATTACATTGATCAATTTTCCATGAAACATTCAATTCTTTAGAACGACCAGGAGTCAGATATGTTAAAGCTAATCGATAATTTAGTATTGCAGAATCTAAATCCCCTAAATGGTGATATGAATTCCCTAGCAACATATACACCTCTTTATCAACGTCAACTGAATTATGCTTAATAGCATCGTGACCATACTTCAAAGCAAAACCAAAATTATGCATTGAATAATGACATTCACCTACCCAATAAATAGGTCTCCAACTATTAGGATCTTTTAAACCTGAAGCTCTGAATTGCGTTAAAGCATCTCTTACTTTCCCTTCAAAAAACAAACGCTTCCCTTCTTCAATCATTAATATAGCGGCTGATCTATCAACAATTGAAGTAGATGTATCAGGGTATGATTTTGTATCTTCAGTTAAAACTGAAGCTTTTAATGAAAAAGATAAAAAAGGTAAAATGATCAATAAGAGAAATCTAAAATTCATACAAACAGTTTTATAACAAGATTAATTTACAAATGTAAGAATAAAATAACAATTTTTTATATCCGTTCATCCTTAAAATAATAGAAACAACTAAAAAATCACAAACTAACTTCAAAAAATAAGCTTTTTATGACAGAAAGAGATAATAAATGAAGAGCTTTCCTATTAGATTTGTTATCTTTGACCTTTCTTTTTAAAAACGATTGACTTTAGATTGTATTTAAAAAGAGAATTCATTATAAAAATAATTAATTTTAAAAATAGAATGATTTTAAATGCACTCACTGCAATCTCTCCAATTGATGGAAGATACCAAGGTAAAACTCAAGAATTACAAACTTATTTCTCTGAATTTGGATTAATAAAATATAGAGTAACTGTAGAAGTTGAGTACTTAATAGCACTAGTTGAAGAAGGTGTAGAACCATTAAAATCTTTTCCTAAAAACAAATATTCTGAACTTCGTTTATTGTGCACTAATTTCTCTGAAGTTGATGCTCAATGGATAAAAGACACGGAAAAAATTACTAATCATGATGTTAAAGCAGTGGAATATTTCTTAAAAGAAAAAATGATCTCTTTAGGATTAGACTCTTTTTTAGAATTTATTCATTTTGGATTAACATCTCAAGACATCAATAACACTTCTATTCCATTGTCTTTAAAAGACGCTGTGAATGAAGCATATTTACCATTAATCGGTAAAGTTGTTGAGAAATTAGAAAAACTTCAAAATGACTGGAAAGAAATTCCAATGTTAGCGAGAACTCATGGTCAACCTGCTTCTCCAACACGTTTAGGTAAAGAAATTCAAGTTTTTTCTGAACGTTTAAACAAGCAAATTGCAACCTTAAAATCAATTCCATTTTCTTCTAAATTTGGAGGAGCAACTGGAAATTTTAATGCTCATTTCGTTTCATTTCCTTCACATGATTGGGTTGAATTTGCAAATCATTTTGTGAATGATATTTTAGGGTTGGATAGAAGTCAAACGACTACTCAAATAGATCATTACGATAATTTGGCAGCGCTTTTTGATTGTTTAAAAAGAATCAATACAATTGTTTTAGATTTAGACAGAGATATGTGGACGTACATTTCGATGAATTATTTCAAACAACAATTGAAAGAAGGAGAAGTTGGATCTTCAGCAATGCCACACAAAGTTAATCCAATTGATTTCGAAAATTCAGAAGGAAATATTGGAATTGCCAATGCATTATTTGAACATTTAGCAGCAAAATTACCTGTATCAAGATTGCAAAGAGATTTAACAGATTCAACTGTTTTAAGAACAATTGGAATGCCTTTTGCACACACTTTTATTGCTTTAAAATCAACTCTACAAGGTCTAGATAAATTACTTTTAAACGAACCTGCAATCGAGGCTGAACTTGAAGAAAACTGGGCTGTTGTCGCAGAAGCAATTCAAACAATTTTGAGAAGAGAAGGTTTTCCAAAACCTTATGAGGCTTTAAAAGGATTAACTCGAAAAAACGAAGCTGTCACACAAATTACTGTTCATTCTTTTGTAGATACGTTAGATATTTCTGATACTTTAAAAACAGAATTAAAAGCAATATCTCCTATGAACTATACCGGAATTCAATTAGTTAAATAAATGAAAAAATCTACATCCATTCTTCTTATATTTCTTTTCACATTGATATTCCAATCTTTTGGGCAATCATATAATGTAAAATGGGGTGATTTAGACAAAAGAACGGGATCAATGATTTCAATTATCCCAAGATCAAAAGAAGATTTTTTTGCTTTAAGATGGTCGGGAGGGGCTTTGTTTGGTTATTTAAAACTTTCGAAACATAATAATCTAACCTTAATGGCAACAGGAAAGATTGTTATGAAAGTTGAAAACAGTATGGCTGTTTATGAAGGAGTTACCTGTGTAAACAATCATTTAATGGTTTTCTTAAGTGATAAAAGTGAAAATAAGAATAAAATATACATGCAGGAGTATAGTGAAAACCTAGAACCAAAAGGTCAAGCTATTTTGTTGGACGAATATGACATATCTTCAGGTAAAGGAAGAGGTAAAGGAAAATTTAAAATTGTCAATTCAAAAGACAAACAGTTTTTTGGAGTTATTTGGGAAACCTATGAAAAATCAGAGGCAAAAACAAATTATGGATTTCATATTTTTAATAAAGATTTAGGCACGGTATCCAAAGGGTCTTATCAATTAAATTACTCTGATGAGGAATCATATATTTATTCTCATCATCTCTCTAATACAGGTGATTATTTTATTTCTAGTATCGAATACAGTAAGCCTGATGAAAAAAAAATATTCAATAGATATTTACAATACAAAGCTTTTCACATTGCACATGTTACGTCAAATGGATTAAAAGACTACATTCTTGATCTTCAAGGGAAAAGAGTTGAAACAATGTCGATAGAATCAGATAATAACCATTTCTTAACTATAACAGGAGTGTATGGTGAATTAAAAAAAATTGGCATCAATGGAATATTTTATTTGAGACTAGATTTTAATAAACAAGAAATAATAAAAAAAGGGTTCGAAGAATTTAAAACCGATTTTATCACACAAGATTGGACAGATAAACAAAAAGACAAAGCAAAAAAGAGAGAGCTTCAAGGTAAAGGTCAAGAACCACAGCTTTATGATTATAAGGTACGTGAAACAAATATATTACCTGACGGTAGTATTATTTGCTCACTTGAACAATTTTATATTGTAACAAATTCATACAGAGATCCACGAACAGGTGTCATTTCAACAACTTATACTTATTTCTATAAGGACATTATCACTTTTAAATTTGATATTGACGGCAGTTTTATTTGGATTAATAAAATTAACAAACAACAAATCTCAACAAATGATGACTCTTTTAGTTCTTATTCATCGTTTATAGACAACGGTAAGTTGTGCCTTATTTTTAATGATAACATTAATAATTACGATGAAAAAGGAAACTTTTTAAATTCAGACTATATATATACTGCCAACTTTAGTAAAAGAAAAAATGCTGTAGGATTTGTTGAAGTAGATCTAAATACTGGTGAAGTAAAACGTAAATCTTTATTCAACGCAAAAGATATTTCAGCGATAATTGTCCCTAAACTATTTGTAACAGACTACAATTCAAAGCAATTGACACTTTATGCCGTTTATGGTAAAAAAGAGAAATTTGGAACTATCGAGTTTAAAGATTAATCGAAATAAAATTCTGTTTATTTTATCAAACAAAATAAATTATAGAATCGTTATTTGGGTTCAAATTATTTTGATGTGCTAGAAGGTATAAAACGAATTTTCATTAATTTAGTTATGCATAAAATTATCGTTTGATACTATTTTTATTTATTAGTATAAGAATCTGAAAGGCAGTCATCTGTTAACGATGGGCATACCCGTCGAAAGAAGAAAATTACGAACATTAAAAAGCCCTGAAGGGTCCTAATACTTTGTTTTTGTGAATAATATCACCTTGGGAATCACGACCATTCAGGGCTTTTTACAGTCTGATACTTTCAATTTATAGGGCTTTATCCATTTTTTATATATTACACCCTTTCAGGGTTCTCAAGGATAGTACATTCAATTTATGCAAAAATCATTAACTCAAGCTCCTCAAAATAAAACACCCCAGTTATTCCTCTATTAACCTGAGTAAAATTAATAACATTACTTACTCAAAATCTTAAACTCTGTCCTTCTATTCAACTGCCTTCCTTCGACCGTGTCATTTGTGGCTATAGGCTGATCCTTTCCATATCCTTTTGAAACCAAACGATCGGAAGAAATTCCAGCTTTGATTAAATAATCGACAACTGCTTTAGCTCTGTTATTAGACAACGTTTGATTGTACTCTGCAGTTCCATCCGAATCTGTATGACCTGAAATCTCAATTTTCAAAGTTGGAACATCGATTAACAACTTTTGTAGACGTTGAAGTTCGGAAGTAGATTCAGGACGTAAAGTAGCTTTACTTACATCAAAGAATATATTTTTCAAAACGATTTTACTTCCGACAGCAATGTTTTTCAATTCAACATCTTTTTTAACTTCTTGAAAAGCTGCTGTAATAGGAATATCGAAATTTTCGGAATGAAATAAGTAATTATCTTTTTTAACAGCAATTCCATAATTTCTTCCTGCAGGTAACGATACTAAATATTTACCAGATGAACTATTTGAAAGAAAAGTTGCTACTAATTCATTGGTTTTATTATCAATGATTTCAATTGTCGCTTCCAATGGTTTTTGTGTTAATGCATCTGTAATTATTCCTTTTAGAATCGTTAACTGAGCTTCCTTAATAGTAACAACTGGTGCAATAACAGTTTCTTTTACAGGAGCGACAACACTTGCCAATAAATTATCTTCATTGTTTAAAACAACAGGTTTTTCAGTTCCTAAAAATGTAATCATATAAATATCATTCCTCCCGAAACCAGTAGAATTAAAAGAAGAATAATAACCATGACGACCATTTGCAGACACCACAAAAAACACATCATCTCCCGTCGTGTTAACAGGATATCCCATATTAACAGGTTCGCTCCACGTTTTTAATTTATCATCATAAATAGTTTTGAAAATATCATATCCTCCCATCGTTTGATGACCTTGAGAACTAAAATAAAGCGTTCGTCCATCCGGATGAATATAAATACCTTCTTCATCATATTTAGAATTTACTTTAACTCCAAGATTTATAGGTTTTCCCCATTTTCCTTTATCATCCTTTGCCGAAACATAGATATCACGCCCACCTAAACCACCTAAATCGGGATTATCAGTCACAAAATAAACCAACTTACCATTAGGAGAATAACATGCTGAAGACTCATGGAAATTTGCTGAATTAATATTTTTATTCATTTCTTCAGGTTTACTCCAAACTTCTCCTTTCAATTCGGATTCATATAAATCTCCATTATTTTTTCCAATGTAAATAAGAAATTTTTGTCCATCAGCTGAAAGTCCTGAATTGGCATCATGATCATCTGTATTAATAGGAAGTCCCATATTTATTGCAGGTGTCCATTTTCCATTTTTTTTGGTTGAAATATAAATATCTTCAAAATTTTCATTTATTCCTGGATCAATTTTACCTCCAGTAGAACCTGGTCTTCTAGAAGTAAAAACCATTACTGATTCATCCGCAGAAATTACAGCTCCATAATCAGAATAAGGAGTGTTAATTTCAGGTCCAACATTGTCGACAAAAACTCTTACAGGACTTTGAACCAAAATTTTCCCATAAGCACACTCTTCTAGATGTTTCAAAACATCTGCATACATTTCTGGATGATCTTTTTGTTTAATCAATAACAAATAAGCATTAAATTCTTTGATTGACTTATCCCATTGCATATCGATATGATAAGCTAAACCCAAATAATATCGGATATCTAAATCAATTAAAGAATTTAACAAATAAGCCTTTTCTAAAAAAGGAATGGATTTTATTCTATCATTAGAATATAAATAGCATTGACCAATTTTAAAATTTAATAAAGCATTATTAGGATTAAAATTATTTGCTTTAAGATAAAAATCAATTGCTTGTTTATAGTAAACTGATCCTTGTAGATAATAAACATCCCCCTCTTCTATGTTGTTTTTAGCTACTTTTAATTCTTCTTTTTTCTCTTTAAAAAAATCTTTTTCAAATTCAACATTTTGAGAAAAGGAAGAAGAACTAATAAGAGTAAATAGAAACGAGAAAAAGAGTTTGAAAAATATATTTGATTTGATCATCTTGTAAGAATTTAAAAGTAATAAATTGAACTAAATAAGAATTATTTCTCACAATGTCCATTGTAATTTCTAGCAACTTCAACACCTAGTTCAATCGCTTTGTTCCAATCTGCACAAGCTCCCAGAAAATCTTTCAACATTTCTTTAGCAATTCCTCTGTTTAAATAAGCATCACCAAACACTGAATTTATTTTTATAGCAGCATTGCAATCATCCACACAACCTTTGTAATCGAGAATTTTTAATTTAGCTGAAGCCCTATTATTAAAAGCAAAAACATAATCTGGTTTTATTTGAATCGCTTTAGAAAAATCTTCTATTGCTCCTTTGAAATCACCAGAATCAAATTTAGCAGAACCTCTATTATTATAAGCAACATAATAATCTTTTTGTTTATTAATTGCCTGCGTATAATCTTCTATAGCACCTTTAAAATCTCCTTTTTTTCGTTTAACACTTGCTAAATTATTATAAGCAAAAGCCATTTCTGAATTAATTAAAAGTGCTTTTTTATAATCTAAAATTGCACCGTCTAAATCTTCTAATTGGCGTTTAGAACTTCCTCTATCATTATACGCATACGCATAATCAGACTTCGCTCCTATTGCCAAAGTAAAATCTTCTACCGCACCTTTATAATCTAAATTTTCAAATTTAATTCCACCTCTATAATAAAAAGCTTGAGCATGAGATGAATTTAACTCAATAGCTTTAGAGTAATCAGCTATAGCTCCTTCTTTATCATTAAGAGCGTATTTCGCTTGACCACGGCTAAAATAACTTTCAGAATTTTGAGTGATCGTCAATGAAACATCAAAATCAGAGATTGCTTCTTTAAATTGCGCAAGTTCTAATTTTGTAGCTCCTCTATTATAATAAGCTTTTTCAAAATCAGGTTTTAAAGAAATTGCTTTATCAAAGTCGCTTATCGCTTCAGTATATTTCTTTAGAGAAAAATTTGAAATTCCACTGTTGTAAAATTTTTCGGCATCTTGAGAACCATCATCAATAATTTTAGCTTGAATAACAGAATCTGTTTGAGCAATAGCAATTGATTGAATCCAAAAAGCAAAAAAGAAACTAAATATCAATTTAGTACAATTCATAGTTTTTATTTTTAGTAAAGTAAAAATACTTATTTAATCTTAAAATTTTATTTAGTCGTTGAAAAAACAGCACTAATTCTTTTTATAAATTCATAAAAAATCAAAGAGAAAGATAAATACAAAAATAGTTTCCCTAACCAATCTCCATGTTTAGTATAAAAAGTCATTTCTTTATTTGTATTTAATTCTCCTCTAATCGCTGAACTTACCCACCATTTGGTTTGATCTAAAACATCCCCTCTTTGATTAACAAAACAACTGATACCCGTATTTGCTGAACGAGCGACGCTTCTTCTATTTTCGATTGCTCTTAAAGACGCAAAACTAGCATGTTGTCTGTATCCAGGAGTATCTCCCCACCAGCCATCATTTGTAATAATAAAAATAACTTCAGCACCTTTACTAACTTGTTGAGATATAAAATCTCCATAAATCGATTCGTAACAAATAGAGGGTGCGAACGTCAAATTATTAGATGTTAAAACTCTTGGTTCCTTTTCGATTCCCAATGTTCCTGAAGCACCATCTAGGTTGATCACTAAATCTTCTAGCCATGGGATATATGAAATGAAAGGAACTTTTTCAACTCCCAGTACCAATTTCGATTTATGAATAATTTTAGATTGATTTTTATTATTTAAAAGTAAAGAACTGTTATACCGTTCATAAAATCCAGGACCTCCTTCATCTTTCATTGAAGCACTCGAATTTTTATTTTCAAACAATAGAAATGTAGATGCACCTATAAATAATTCGGCATCTTTCCAATTGGATTTACGCTCAAATAAAAAACTGTAAAAAGGGTAATTTTCAATGTTGCTTTCATTAAATTCTTCCCAAATTGAAGTTTCTGGAGCTAGAACAAATTTAGTATTGTTGGAAATACTTTTATCAGCCAAATCACAAATTTTATCCAATTGATTTTTTTGATTTCCAGCATCATCTGAAAACTTCTCATTATAAGGATCAATATTTGGTTGAATGGCAACAATTTCAACTGGATTTACTTTTTCAGTATACGAATAATAAGTGGCCAAAGAAAAAATTATTGGAAGAAAAAATAATCCAGACACTAGAATAATGGAACGTTTCTGTAACTTGAACTCTACTCCTTTTAAATATTTATTTTGTAGTAAAAAGAAAATTAAAATATTAATAGACAGAATCCACAAAGTACCTCCTAATACACCAATATACGAATACCACTGAACAAAACTTGGTGTAATCGAAAATACATTTCCTAGATTTAACCATGGATAAGATAATTCCCAATTATAATGAAGGTATTCAAAGGCAATCCAAAAAATAGGTAAGAAAAAATACCCTGTTTTTCCAGCAAATCTTTTTTTAAGTAGATGAAAAAGAAAGAATACAAAAGCCATTATTAAACCATTGAGCGAAAATGCAAAAATAGCTCCGCCTTCATCTGCATACCATATCCACCAAGTCGTACCAATATTGTATAAAACAAAAACAATTAAAGCATGAATAAATACTTTTGAAGATCGATATTTTTTTAATGTAACGTTATTTTCAATAAATAAAAGTGGAATCCATGAAACAAAAACCAATGGCGTTATACTTCCTGTAAAAGGAAATGAAACAGTCATTAATATCCCAGAAAGAATACTAAATAAATATCTTTTTTTTCGTGTCAATTCAAACATGTGATAAAAATACACAAATTAGAAATAGGAAGCATAAAAAAACCTCGATCCTTATGACCGAGGTTACTATTTATAATGAGATTGAATTATTATTCAAAAGCAACTGTCATTTCAACACGTCTATTTTTCTGACGACCAGCTTCAGTATCATTTGGTGCAATTGGTTTTGTTTCACCAAAGTAGAACGTTCTCAATTTATCAGCAGACACTCCTTTACTTACTAGATAAGCTTTTACAGCTTCAGCACGTTTTTGAGAAAGCACCATGTTCACTTTATCATCGCCTTGATCGTCTGTATGTCCTGTAATTTCAAGTTTCCACATTGGGTTTTTCACCAATAATCCAGCTAATTTATCTAAAGAAGCATTTGAAGTTTTCTTGATAATTGCATTTCCAGAATTAAATTCAAGATTATCAAATGCTTGTTTCAAAATCTGTTGAGCTGCTACTTCAATTTTAGGGCACCCATTATTTTCGGCAACACCAAAAATTGAAGGACATTTATCATCTTTATCTAGAATTCCATCTTTATCTGAATCAACCCAAGGACAACCAACATTTTCTTTTGGTCCAGCAACTGTAGGACAATTATCTAGAGCATCTACAATTCCATCTTTATCAGTATCAGGACAACCTTTATTTTCAAGAGATCCGGCAATATCTGGACAATTATCTTCAGAATCTTTGATACCATCTTTATCAGTATCAGGGCAACCTTTGAAAACTGACAAACCAGCAATAGCAGGACAATCATCTTTTGAATCCATAATTCCATCTTTATCCGTATCAGGGCAACCATTAAAAGCTTTCAAACCAGCTTTATCAGGACAAGAATCGTTTTTATCAATAATACTATCATTATCTCTATCAGGACAACCATTGAATTTTCTTAAACCAGCAATATCAGGACACGAGTCATTTTTATCGATGATGCTATCATTATCTCTATCTGGACAACCGTTTAAATAAGCTAAACCAACAATAGAAGGACAGTCGTCTTTTTTATTTGGAATTCCGTCTTTATCTTTATCCTTTCTCGGTCCAACAACGATGTTCATACCAAAACTAACATGGACAACTTTAGCGGTTTCATAATTAATAGCTGCCATTAAATTATCAGACATTAAATAAAATTGAAGCGGACCACCTTTTAAATTGAATCCAAACCCTAAATTATTATAAGATCTTCCATAAGCAGAATAATTAACACTTACCCCAAACCAATTTCTCAATTGACAAGTTAAAGATACTGAAGCACCTGCAGAATATTTTTTAGCAACAATTTCGTTGTACATCAAAACACCAGCACTAAAATTTTTCGTTAGTTTATATTTACCCCCAATATAAAACTTCGTATGTAAAGCAGTAGAATAGCTATTTGTATTGTGATCAGCATTAAAAACTTTACCCAAAGTATCCATTAAATTATCGCCAACTTTTTTAGCTTTTACAGTATCTAATAAATCTTTAAAATCCACCCCTTTAAACGTGTAATTAACATCGTTTGAAGTATAATTTGAAACATTTGTTTTCCATTTAATAAAACCAAGATCTAATAAACTTGAACTCAATTGTATCCTATCATTTAATTGATAACTAGCCCCTAAATCTAAAGCAAATCCTGCATTTTTAAAATTAAATAAATTAGAAGTAATTGCATTCACATTATATAAATCAGTATTATTTGTATCGGAAAATTGAGAAAGACTCGCTGAATTAACTTGCATTGCTCCATCAAAGGTTAAATCAAAAGTAGTAGCATCTGTCGTTAAACCTAACTGACTTTTTACAGTCTTTACGTTTGCTACACCTGACAAAGCTTTTGCTCTTACACCTAAAGTTAATTTATCAAAGAAAGTTCTATTATAACCAATACCATATTCAATATAAGACATTAAATCCAATCCTAATCCATCTAATGAAGCTCTTTGGCCAAGTAAAGAAGCACCATTCCCTTCAAAAGCTAATTTGAATAAATCTTTCGGATAGGTAAATCTTGTTTGGAGACGGTTTGTAACATTCAAAGTAATATAACTTTTTTTCGCTTTGAATCCTAATGCAAAAAGCTCGTTATATGCTTCAACATTTACGTAATTGGTTTTAGCCATTTTTGAAATCGCTAAACCTGGGGCAAAAGTTAAGGAATCATCTTGCGGTCTAGTAGTAATTAAATTACTAAGCGTAAAACCAGAATTAACAATTGAAAAATTTTGCATTCCAATAGGTAAACTAAGGTAAAATCTGTTTTTTTGTTTGAATCCAGGATTTAGATTAATCGCTTGAGACGTTTCATTTAAACTATATAAAGTAAAGTTTTTCTGTGAAAACGCAGTATTATCAATCATAACCAATACTAACAAAACAATTGAAAGAACTAGTTTATTTGTGTATATTTTTAATTTCATGATAGAATATAAATGTTATAAATTTTTATTTAAAATAATTATTTTGCTTGTACCTGTATACCAAGTTTTAAAGCAATTTTATAAGTATCATAAATTATAACTTCCGTATTTAAAGGTTGAGTAGACTCTGCTTTACCTCTAATAATAACTTTTTTCACTTGACTTAATAAAGCTATTTGAGAATCTGTTAAATAATAATCATTTATCGAACTTGCAGAACTCGAAACCTTACCATTACCATCTACAAATGCTGCTGAAACAAACTGTTGATCAGTAGTAAACATATTGAAAACTAAATTATTCAATGAATCTTTAAACTCAAGATTTCCTTTGAAAGCAATTGGGAAACCATTGTTGAGATTTAAACGAAGCATAATTGATTTAATATGTTCGGCATTTTTACCATAAGTCGCCCCATTTAACTTCATCGTATCTGAAACAACAAAATCAGAAGCATAACCTTGAAATGGTAAAGTTAATTTTGCTTTAATAATCATTCTACTTGAGTTCTCAATGTAATTAAGTTCAGATGTATGACCTAAAGGATTTGAAGTAACATCAACAGAATATTTAAAAAACTTCGGAACAGCCTCAATTAAACTTGATATATTCTGAGTATTGGTATTGTTTAATAAAATATCAGTCGATTGATTTATACCATTTTCAAGTGGAAAGTGAGGATAATCAATAGAAGTACTAGCAACTGACGGATCTAAAATCAATGGAGTTACAATGCTAGGTGGTTCTACTTGATAAGAAGACAAGTTAGAAAAGTCAATATCAATAGGAATTCCAAATGTATTATCAATTGTAAAATTTAATTTTGGATTTGTAAAATTTATATTTCCTGATTGCTCATTATTGAAAATTTTCATTGTAATAGAATCAGTAACTGAAGTTAATGAATTTTGGCCGAAATAACCTGTAATATTTTTAAATTCTAAATTCGTCATAGACATTGTTAGATCTAGACTTTCAGTTCCAGTAATTGGATTTCCAAGACCTGTAATAGTCGCAGCAACACTCACTCTTAATCTATTAAAAATCAAAGAAGGTTCTACATTTCCAGCAGTGAAGTCAGCTAATACATCTGTTAAATCGATTACTGTTGAAGCAATTTGAGGCACACTGCCAGTATAATGAACATCCAACGTTCTCACAATTGGAGCACTATTATATTGAAGATCTAGCATTGTTATAACTAAAGACACATCATGTTGAATTGTTGTGGAAAGATTCAATGTGCAAGAACCAGACAGGAAATTAAGTGCATGAAGTTCTACCCCATTTGAAGCAACATAATCACTATTACGAACATCGGTATTAGTAATCACTCCGTTAAAATTAGGTGTTACTGCTAAATTAAAATTTGGAGGAAGCATATCGTTAGGCATTGAGAAATCAGGTAGTTGTATAACTTCTTGAGCTGTAATAGTATCTAAGTCATCTTCATAAACCAATTCCAAAACACCTAATGGCCCTACTGAAATTAAGCTGTCATTTTTTGCTAATAAATCATGGATATCAAATTCACCATAACCCAAAGGAACAGCTAAATTTTGATCGTAAGCCATATCTTTCTTTAACTTACTAAGATCATGTTTTTTACAACCATACAAAAAGCTTATTGACAGCAAAGCACATATAGAAACAAGTTTTTTAAACCTTAAGTATTTTTTCATCGTAGTAGAATTTAATTTTCAATTTAGCAAAACTAAACAAAAAAACCTACAAAACAAAAAAAAATACTGTCAAACCTTACAAAATCATCGATAAATGAAATCAATATTTACGGTAAAGAAAGTAAATACTGAACAACATAATCATCAACTATTGAAGTGATTACTAATTCATTCGAGCTGCTTAAATTCAAATTTGATTTAATTTTCCCATCAAAAGGAGTCTTATTGATTAACTCACCATTTAAATTATAAACATAAATATTATTAGCAACCCCGTCCAAAACTGAAATATAAGTTACATCAGATGAAGATTTAAAAATAAATACATCATCTATTTCTGAAAAGGATAAATGAAGAGATTTAAATTCGATGCCGCTTTCATTTAAAAAGTGTAAATCATTTTTTGAGCGGATAACAATTGTTGAATTATCAGCATAACTTAAAACCGAAATAATATTTCCTGAATTAAAAGTCGATATATTTTTTCTATTCCCTTTTTGATCAATAGAAATAAGTTGGTTATTTTTAATCGTATAAAGAAATAACTCATTACCTTTTTTAAGTGAAAAAGATTTTTCTTCAATTTGAAAACGTCGATGTTCTCTTTTCTTATTTAAATCAAATAAAACACTTTGCTTAGAATCTTTAGTACATGCTAATAAAATATTATTACTTACCCAAACGTCAATTTTAGCGTTCACATTTGTCAATCCTGTTTTAAAGCTACTTATTTTCTTTCCTTTAGAATCAAAAACGATCATTTCACTTTTATCAGTAATAAAGGCAATATTACTCGAATTATTCCAACGATAAAAAGTTGCTTCATTTGAAACTTGACCATCAACATTAATCGGAAAACCACTTAATTCATTTCCTGCTTTATTTATCAAGTGAATTTGATTTTTTGATGTACATAGAAATACTTTTTCGCCATTAGAATTAAAATCAATTGATTGAATTGTTCCGATTGCTTTACTCCCAAGTTCTTTTACCCATATCTTCTTACCATCTTGGTACATAGAAAGTTGACCATCTTTCGATAGTGAAACAAGGTTCCCTTTTCCTTTAAAAGTCATAAAATCTTGGATTTCTCCACCAACAAATAATGAAATTGTTTTTTCTTTTTCTACAATCTTTTCAGTTGGAAGAGTTTGACGAGCATTTCTTACGATTAATTCCGTCTTCAATAGTCTATTTCGATAATTTGAATTAGAAAATATTTTAACATCTGAAATATATCTTTCCGACACTTTTTTAGGTAATTCTTTAAAAAATGATTCACCCTGCCCCTTTTTCATTGCCATCGTATTTCCTAATTTATAATCTGCTATTACCTGTTCACAAACAGATTGAGAAGTTGAAACTACGACAAAATCATCCATCATTTTTATGTAGAAACCTAAAGAAAGAGACTCTGGAAATTTTTTTGTTAATTGAATATTCTTGAAATGGTCATTTAATTCTGATGAAGAACTCTCACCAACCTTATCATTTAATAAAAGGATAGGATCCTGGCCCGATTTATAATCTGAAACAATAACCATATGACCTTTGTATTCAAATTGCACAAACCCGTTATCTATCCATTCAAATAAAGGACTTTGATTGAATTTCTTATAAATGCTTGAATAATAATTTTTTTCAAAAAAATGATAATTAATTAAATCACTTGGTAAAGCAACAGAAAAAAGCTCTTCATCATCAATTTGTTTATCTTGTTTAGAATAGAACTTTTTAGACACATATTGAATTTGATTAGTTGATTTTACGTAAATATCAGTAATTGAAATAGATTTCGGTTTAAACAATACTATAGAAGCACTTGATTTATCATCATATTTCAACCATTCTTCATTTTCTTTTAAAGGTTTTTTTACATTTTTCATTCCTAAATATAAAACTGAAAAATTGAATTTACCTTCAAATTCACCAACAACAAAGCCATGCCTAGAATTAAAATCAACCGATAAATTTGCTTTTTTGAAAAACGAAATGATTTTTTCTTTATCCCAATCATCTGTTCGTTGAAATAACATTTGATTTTGTAATTCACTTAAAATAATAATTTTTGAATTATTTAAATATGGTAAAATAGAAGAAAATAATTTATTTGATTCCGGCTGAATAGTAAACGACAGATCACTTATAGAACACTCATTCAAACGATTAATAATCAGAACACGACCATCTTCTTTTCCAAAAATATGTGAAGGTGAAAACTGATGCTTTTTATCAATTAAATCTGAACCAACATAACCAATCCAAACTAAACTTACTACGCCAAGAAACAAAAGGAAATATCGCCCTATCATAAAAAAATATTTAACCAAAAATAGTAGAAACTTTTGAAAGAAATCAATCTTCAAATAATACAAATGAACAGTTCAGTGTTTACTGTAAGTAATCAAAAAATAAAATCACACTTTAGGCAATAAAGCAAACGTCATTCTATGGTATTTACAAGCACCAAATTCCCTAATTGCTTCTCTATGATTCTTTGTAGGATACCCTTTGTTTTGCTGCCAATTATACACAGGGAATTCAGAATGTAAGTTCTCCATGTATTCGTCTCTGTAAGTTTTTGCTAAAATAGAAGCTGCAGCAATACTCATGTATTTTTGATCACCTTTTACAATACATTCAGCTGGAATTTCAGGATAAGGAGTAAAACGATTTCCATCAATCAATAAAAATTCAGGTCGAATAACAAGTTGGTCAACAGCTCTATGCATTGCTAAAAAACTAGCTTTTAAAATATTAATTTCATCTATTTCTTTTTCATCAACGACTCCTACACCCCAAGCTAAAGCCTGACTTTCAATAATTGGTTTTAAAATTTTTCTTTTACTTTCAGTAACTAATTTTGAATCATTTAAATATTCATGATAAAAATCTTTAGGAAGAATCACTGCAGCTGCAATTACAGGACCTGCTAAGCAACCTCTACCCGCCTCATCACAACCCGCCTCGAGAAGGTTTTCATTCAAAAAAGAAAAAAGTTTATTCATTCGTACAAAGATGGCAAAATAATTGTATATTAGCCGATAGAAATCTGTATATACAGTATTTATATGTTTGCTAAACTTTAAAAAAATAAATATGAGTAGAATATTTTTAACAGCAGTATTATTATTAGGACTTTCTATTACTGCTATCGGACAAGAAAAATCAAAAATCGCAACTACAAAAGGAGCTACTGAACTTACTAAAAGTAAAGAAAGCGGAAACTATTCTTTTACTTTACCAAAAGAAGTTACAGCTATAACAGTTGAACAAAATGCAAAATCATATGTTATGTATTTCAGATTAGATTTTAATGAAACTACTCATGAAGCTTTAATTAAAATGATTACAAATGATGAAAAAAGCAGACACGTAATTTGTCGTTTCATGATTTCTTCAGGAATTGAAAAAATCAGTGTAGATGGAAAAGAAATGATCATAGAGGATTTCTTCACTACTTTCCTAAAATAAAAAATAATTATAAGCCAATTCGTTCATTCGGGTTGGCTTTTTTTTGTTTCACTACCAACGTTTTTTTTTAAATAAAAAGTGTTTAATACAAAAGGTAAAATCAATAATTCATCAAAATTTCAAAGAATATAACTTCTGTTTGCGAAGCTCTATTTAGAATTTGTTTTTTATCCCAAAAAATGGATGTGATACTTAAAAAGGTTGAATGAAAATCATTCAACCTTTTACACTCTACTACAACTTTGACTTAACTAACACATACTAAAATATTAACAAAATCATTCAACTAAGGAGCTGTAAGGAAATAAACTACCCATTTTGACTGATTCTTTTATTTCTTTTCAGCTCTAAAAAAATTTCATTCTTTATAAAGAAACACCTTCTCTATTATTGTTTCATTCATATTATTAATAATAAAAAGGTAGATCGAATTCGATAGGTTTTCTTTATTAATTAGAAGTCCATTTTCACCTTTCACAAAGTTCCCTTCATTTATATAAATTCTATTTCCTAATAAATCAATCATTTGGACTGAATGAATCCCTTCTAGATTAGTAACGAATTCTAATTCAATATTATTACTATTCGTTACGACTTTAGTAATCGCTAATTTATCTTCCTCTTGTTTGCAATCAACAGCTATAAAATCAAGTTCCCTTTTTACACCATTATAATCTGTCTGATTTAAACGATAATAAGAAATCTCTCTAATTGGATCTGTATCTGACCATTCATAAGTTCTTGGTGTTGTACTATTTCCAGCACCATCAATAACAGACATTTCTTCAAAATCAATACCATTTTTTGTTTTTTCAATCGTGAAATAATCATTATTTTCTTCTGCCACTGTTGTCCAAACAATACTTCTTACTAAGTTTTCACAAGATGTTTCCATTTTAGCCCCCTCAACAGGTAAAACGACAATAGTACTGCAGAAAGTTTGCGTATTCGATAACCCACCAGTTGATCCTGTAAATCCATAATAAGGACGATTA
The DNA here is from genome assembly GCA_947474675.1 of Flavobacteriales bacterium. GTDB lineage: Bacteria > Bacteroidota > Bacteroidia > Flavobacteriales_D > Crocinitomicaceae > CAIUKX01. The sequence continues at coordinate 3,542 of CANJKA010000021.1, read as the reverse complement.
GTTCCAAAAACTGTTATAGGATTAAAAATCGAAGTTATAACGCCGTAAGTAATTGTTGCCGCATTATTCATAACTGTTGCCGTTAAAGTTGAAGTTCCAGCATTCCAGGCTATTCTTAGTTTATGATCCAACCCATTTTCTATGTTATAATTTGCCCCTCCTGTTTGAAGACGAATTGCTGTCGGAGTCGCTGGTCTTTCACCAACAGCTGTTGTATTACAATCACCATCTATGTTTGGTTCAATATCTCCATTAAACCAAACGTCTAAATGATCAGGCTCTTCAACTCCAGAACATCCAATAAAATTCGTCGTGAAATCATCTCTATCATTTGTATTCATATACGTATCAATCTCTATAATTACAGAATTTAAAATTCCTCCAGCTCCTAAATCTTCTCCAGTAGTACCACATTTACATCTTCCAAGTGGATCATTTTGCATGACAAAAGTTAACCCATCAGCACCACCATCACTTGCTCCAAGATTAATTGTGAAATCATAAGAAAAACTAGAGGCAAAGTTTAATGTAGAATTTGCGTCCCACGCACATCCTCTTTGATCATTAATAGAAGTCGTTAAAGTTGTACAGGTATATGGAGTTGATGATGTCGCGTCATCCACTAAATTAAATTCGGAATTGGTTGATGAAGTTGTAGTAAAACGCCAAATTGCACAACCTGCAGATGTACCTGAAGCATTTTTTGGTCTTATTTGCCAGTAATAAGTTACTCCTAACGTAAGATTTGGCAAGTAAGAATTTGATGCAGTATTTGTTACGTAAGGAGGTGTCGCAGATGTTCCAAAATAAACATCATAACTCGTTGCTGCATTACAACCAGTTACAGCTGCCCAATTTAAAGTTGCACTTCCGCAGCCATCTATTCCGGTTGCTAAATTCGCAGGTGAAACAATTGTTGCACAAATAGGCGTCGAAGGAGCTTGAGAAACTAATGAAATTCCATCAATTGTTGCTCCTGGATTTGTACCAACAGAATTATCATTTTTCCAACTAAACACTAATCTTTTTGTAGTTCCTGCATTCGCCGCAGAAATTGTAATAGAAGCCGAAACACATGCTGCTTGCAAGTTATAAAATGAACTCCCTAATTGAACTGCCGAACCATCAGTTGTCGTAAAATCTATACCTCCAACTGGAGTTGCAGTAGTTGAGCCTAAAAAAAGTTGTAAACCATCCCATCCACTTTCACCTTGACCCTTCCAATTAAAAGTTAAAGTAATACAGGTTTCTCCTGCAGGAAAAGTTACGTCTTTATAAAAATGTGAGACATCGGAAACTGTGTTTGTATAATTATTGTTCGTTGAAGCAGTTCCAACATAGGCACCTTTTGAACCTACACAAGATGAAAATGTTCCAACAAACCATCTATTTGTTGCTCCATTAACATTTGTCCATCCGTTATTTGAAAAAGTACTAGTTGCATTTTCAAAACTTCCATTGGCTCCAGATGTACCTGTCGCATTTGAAGAATTAATAATTGTAGTTTGTGATTTTCCCATTATACAAATGGAAAATGTAGCAATAGTTAATAGTATAGACTTCATTTTAGTATAGTAATGTAATATAGTGGTGCAAATATATTACTAAAATGATTAAGTAACAATAAATAACTAAAATGGTTAAGTAATAAATAACTGATTATTGTAATCTTATACTTTCAGTCAATATAAAAATTGGCAATTCAATTTAAAAATCACTAGATGAATCATCAAATAAATAACATAAACCAATTTATTCAGTCTATAAGGATTGTAATCCTAAATTATAATAAAAAAAAAAGCACAAAAAAAAAGGATCTCAAATGAGATCCCTTTCCAATATAAAATTATTATTTTCTAGAAACAATACCCATTTGCTTCTATCATTTTAGAAGAAATTAAATGTCTCGCATCTCTTGGATTGAAAGCTTCTGTTTTTGTGAAACGTTTTAATCCCATCAACATCATTCTCAATTCATCTTCTGAAGCAAACGTATTTAATGCATCTTTACCTGCTTTTTCGATTTTAGAAGAAGCATCGTAGAAGAACGTTTTAACAATTTCAATTTGAGCTTCAGAAGCTGCGTCACCTTTTGATTGAACCATTTTATCTACTCTCAATAAAACAGATTCAGCTTGATAAATTAAAATAGCAATATCCGCCACATTCATTAATACTTCTTGTTCTTTCGACAATGTTTGCATTAATTTTTGAACTGCTGAACCTGCAATCATTAAGATCGCTTTTTTAAATCCTTCTAAGTATTTATATTCATTTGCGAAAACGCCTTCTACTTCTTCACCCGCTTCAGGAATACTCATTAATTCTCCTGCCACTTTCATCGCTGGCGTCATTAAATCTAATTCACCTTTCATCGCTTTTCGAAGAAGCATATCAACGATTAACATTCTGTTGATTTCATTAGTTCCTTCAAAAATTCGGTTTATTCTAGAATCTCTGTATGCTTTCTCAACTGGTGATTCAGCAGAATATCCCATTCCACCATAAATTTGAACTGCTTCATCTGTTACATAATCCAAACATTCAGATCCTGCAACTTTTAAAATAGCACATTCGATTGCATAATCTTCAATTCCTTTTAAGGTTGCTGCACCTTTGTCTAATCCTTCAGTCATGTGACTTTTGATCGAATCATCAATGTTTTGACCTGCTCTGTATGTTGCTGATTCTATTACAAACGTACGAATTGCTTGTTCAGCTAATTTGTAACGTATTGCTCCGTATTTATTTAAGCTTCTTCCAAACTGCTCTCTTTCTCCTGCATATTTCACAGAATCCATGATTGTAGCTTTAGAACCACCCATTACACCTGCCGCTAATTTAATACGACCAATGTTCAATATATTTAAAGCTATTTTGAATCCAGCTTCGCGTTCACTCAACATGTTTTCAACTGGAACTTTTACATTATTATAGAAAACCTGACGAGTTGAAGATCCTTTGATCCCCATTTTCTTTTCTTCAGGATTCAAAGTAATTCCTTCTGATTTAGCTTCTACTAAAAATGCTGATAAATTTTTATCGTCACCAATTTTAGCGAAAACAGTCATTAAATCTGCAAAACCACCGTTGGTGATCCACATTTTTTGGCCAGTAATTAAATAATGTGTTCCATCTTCTGAAAGAACAGCTTTTGTTTTTCCAGAATTTGCATCAGATCCTGCACTTGGTTCTGTTAAGCAATATGCTGCTTTCCATTCACCCGATGCTAACAAAGGAGAATATTTTGCTTTTTGAGCTTCTGTCCCATAATATAACAATGGCAAAGAACCAATTCCAGTATGAGCACCATAAGCTACAGAAAAAGAAAAACCTTTTCCTAAATGTTCTGTTGCTAATAAAGATGTCTTAAAATCAACGCCCATTCCTCCTAATTCTTCAGGAACAGACAAACCTAACATACCTAATTCACCAGCCTTGTCTAAAAGGGAAACCATTAAACCTGGCTCCATTGCATCAATTCTTTCTAAAACAGGAAGAACTTCTTGACCAATAAAATCATCACACATTTGAGCAATCAT